>NZ_JBHZGO010000081.1:0-4970 GCF_042747725.1 Coleofasciculus sp. H7-2 | reverse complement strand
CATTTCTCAAAGCATGGAGGCATTGCGTCGGGTGTAGTTTCCTTCATGGGTATTTTTCAACGTGAACTTCTTATCTGGCATGGATCATAACTCATTTGGTTTTAATTCATTGTTTAAGTCCCGCTAAGAAAGTTAGATAAATTTGATTGCAGCGCTCAAGATAAAGCGCTGCTGGAAATCTTAGACATCCAACGTGAAGTAGAAACATTGTCTCAGCATCTGGATCAAGCTCAAGACCATCTTTAACGTTCCAGCAGTTACTCCACAAATTCAATCTTAATTGGGTAATGAGGTAAGGGATAATTGGTAACTCCCCCTGTTCCCCTCGTCCGCTCTCTTTATTCAGGTCTTAGCGATTGGGAGAAAGACTCCAGTTAAGATCGAAAAGAGTGCAACTTTACTACCAAGCGCTCATCGGAAAAAGCTCAAAACAATGATTGAACTACTAGACATTAAACGCGAAGTCGAAACGTTGTGCGATCGCCTGGGTAAAACCCAGGACTATCTTTGACGTTCCTGCTCTAACTGCCAAAATTCAAGACTTGGAGCAAGTGGCGGCTCAACCGGATTTTTGGGATGACCAAACTACTGCCCAGAAAACCCTCCAAGAACTCAATGACCTCAAATCCCACCTAGAGCAATTTCACCAGTGGAAAAACAGCCTGGAAGACGCCAGGGCGGTTGTGGAACTGCTGGAATTAGAAGCCGACGAGTCACTACTCTCGGAAGCTGAAAGCAACGTCACCAAGCTCAACCAGGAACTTGACCGCTGGGAGTTGCAACAGCTGCTTTCCGGTACTTACGACCAAAGCGGAGCCGTTTTAACCATTAACGCTGGTGCGGGTGGCACAGACGCCCAAGACTGGGCAGAAATGTTGCTGCGGATGTACACTCGCTGGGCGGAAAACCACAGTTACAAAGTTACCTTAGCGGAAATCTCCAAAGGGGAAGAAGCGGGGCTGAAGTCAGCTACCTTAGAGGTTGAGGGACGTTATGCCTATGGCTACCTGAAGGCAGAAAAAGGAACCCACCGGCTGGTGCGGATATCGCCCTTCAACGCCAACGACAAGCGCCAAACAAGCTTTGCTGGAGTGGAAGTGATGCCAACTCTAGATAGATCGGTGACTCTGGACATTCCAGATAAGGATTTGGAAATCACCACCTCTAGGGCTGGCGGTAAAGGTGGACAAAATGTCAACAAAGTGGAAACAGCGGTGCGGATTGTTCACGTTCCCACTGGTCTTGCCGTGCGCTGTACAGAAGAGCGAAGTCAGCTGCAAAACAAAGAAAAAGGTCTTGCCATCCTCAAAGCTAAGTTGCTGATTGTCGCCCAAGAGCAACGCGCCAAGGAAATTGCCGACATTCGAGGCGATATGGTAGAGGCAGCTTGGGGCAACCAAATTCGTAACTACGTTTTCCACCCGTACCAGATGGTCAAGGATCTGCGGACAACTGTGGAAACGACTGCCATTAACGATGTGATGAATGGCGACCTCGATTCGTTCATTGAAGCCTATCTGCGCCAAGAAAATCAGCTTACTTGAAAGCTGCGCCGTTTGGTGTTTAGGGCAGCCTAACTTAGAGGGTCACTTAACCACCAAGACACTAAGAAATTAGTGGAATCGGGTGGACAGAGGAGCGATCGCTTTTGCGCGATCGCCCCTCTGTCCTTTACTTGATGATTTTGTGATTTGACATCAATTGCGAAACAAACTGTTACATTGTTGGAAGAAAAGTTGATCCCTGGCTTATCATCAGCTGGAAAAACCACTTTTGAGTCTTAAGTAATTATCCGTATGAGCAACTCCTCTTCACCGCCACAAGCGGCAGAACCACAAACTCCAGAACCCATTTTTGAATCGACACCCGCCTCGACGGAGCCTCAACCCAGCTACGTGAAGCTAGCAATGCGAAACATGGTGCGAAAAGGGGGCACTTCGTTAAAACATTTTGCCCTGTCAACCATTGGTCTTGTGGCGCTTCTTATCGGTCTTTCCTACCTGACTCGTTAATCCGGAACACGGTTGCATGGGCATAAACATCGAAATTAGCGTCCAAGATTATTTCTTCTCTTCCAGTCCAGCAGATGCCAGTGCCCAAGAAGAAATTTCACCTGAAACTTGGGAAACTTGGTTCCACCGTTGGATGGAAACTCTGCATCCAGATATTCCTAAAGCGGATGCCTATGAACTGAGTTTGCGCCTCACAGACGATAGGGAAATACAAACCCTCAACGCCCAGTATCGTCATCAAAATAAACCGACAGATGTATTAGCTTTTGCATCCTTAGAGGTAGACTGTCCTCAGCCGATGGATTTTTTGGCGGATACACCTCTATATCTCGGTGATATCGCCATCTCCGTTGAGACTGCGACTCGGCAGGCTCAACAACAGGGACATCCCTTAAAAACAGAGCTAGCCTGGTTAGCGGCTCACGGTTTGCTTCATCTACTCGGCTGGGATCATCCCGATGAAGATAGCCTGACTAAAATGTTGAACCAGCAGGAAACTTTACTCCAGGTTATTGGTCTTACTATCTAGCCCAACTATAACCAATAGCCTTCATCTGTACTTAGATTCAAGTTTCGCCCACGCGCCAGCCGGAGCGATGGTTAATGCCCTTCAGGCCCGTAAAACCCTTGCCATGTCTCAAGAAATTTCCACACCTTCTTTGAACCGCTCTGATGTAGTGAAACCAAACCGGGATTTAGCTTGGCAAATTGCGCCCAACTTAATAATTAGTTTTAAATATGCTTGGGCCGGACTTCGATATGCCTTTATTACCCAACGCAACTTTCGCCTCCATGTAGTCATAGGCACCCTAGCCATTGGTTTGGGTGTCTTTTTGCAGTTGAAGGCAGTGGAAATGGCGGTGATTGGGATAACAATTGGGTTAGTGTTGGCGCTGGAGTTATTGAATACGGCAATTGAGTCGGTTGTTGACTTAACGGTTAAGCAGGCTTACCATGAGCTTGCCAAAATTGCTAAAGACTGTGCTGCCGGTGCCGTTCTGGTTTCGGCGCTAGTGTCGGTATTGGTAGCTGGTTCGCTGCTTTTGCCACCCCTTGTAATTCGGATTCAGTCGATGCTGCGCTAAGTAGTTTTGAGTTCTGAGTTTGAAGGCTTCTGACTCACAAGGAGTTTACATTTGATTCTGGTTATTGATAATTACGACAGTTTTACCTATAACTTGGTGCAGTATCTGGGAGAGCTGGGCGCTGAACTGCCCGTAGCATCTGAGATTCAGGTGTATCGCAATGACCAAATCTCCCTAGAGCAAATCGAAAAACTTAAACCAGATGGAATTGTGATTTCGCCGGGACCAGGGCGTCCAGAAGATGCTGGAATTTCCCTGGAGTTAATTCAACAGATGGGTTCCGGGGTACCAATTTTAGGCGTTTGTCTGGGACATCAAGGCATTGGTCAAGTATTCGGCGGTGAAATTGTTTCTGCACCCATGTTGATGCATGGCAAAACTTCTCCAATTCATCACACGGGTGTAGGCGTATTTCGAGGATTAGATAATCCCTTTACCGCTACCCGGTATCATAGTTTAGCGATCGACCGCGAAAGCTGCCCTGATGTCCTAGAAATTACGGCTTGGGTAGACGACGGAACCATCATGGGCGTCCGGCATCGGAACTATCCGCACATTGAGGGCGTCCAATTCCATCCGGAGAGTATTCTGACGACTTCAGGAAAGCACCTGCTGCGAAACTTCCTGGAATCTCTTTAGTGCTAATGGCTAATTGCTAATTGTTGATTGCTCAATTAAGCATTAGCGATTAGCAAAGGACTAATGACTAATGACTGAGGACTAAATTCTGATGAAACGGCGACAGTTGATGCGCTATGCTGGGGCGGGTTTGCTTACAGCATTAGGAACAGGCTTGGCTTCTGGATTTCAGACTTATCAGGCGGCAACACCTGGTGGATCTGTGTCTGTTAAATGGCTGGGGCATACCAGCTTTTTGTTTACTGGGAATGGTAAACGAGTCTTGGCGAATCCCTTTCAGAAGCTGGGCTGTACGGCTGGGTATCGTTCATCGAAGGTGGCGGCAGATTTAGTGCTAGTCAGCAGCCTATTGCTCGATGAAGGGGCGGTGGAGGGGTTGCCAGGGAATCCCCAGTTTTTGTATAAACCGGGAGTTTACCAAGTTGACAACCTAAAAATTCAAGGAATTACCATTAACCACGATCGCAACGGTGGACGCCGGTTTGGCACGAACGTGGCTTGGCGTTGGACGCAAGGGGGAATCAATATTCTGCATTTAGGAGGTGCTGCTGCACCGATTGATATTGAGCAAAAAATCCTGATGGGGCGTCCCGATGTATTGTTAGTACCCGTAGGCGGAAGTGACAAAGCCTACACGCCTCAGGAAGCAAAGCAGGCAGTACAAGTCCTCAATCCAAAATTGGCGATTCCCACGCATTACCGCACCCAAGCCGCCGATTCTGGGAAGTGCGATATTGTCTCCGTGGATGAATTTTTGGCATTGATGGATGGAATGCCAGTGCGCCGCGTCAATAGTGACACTTTGACGATTAAATCAACGGATTTGCCAGAAAATGGCACAGCGATCGCAGTGATGAGTTATAAGTTTTAAACAGTCATTAGTGATTAGTTCTTAGTTATTATTTGGTTAATGACTATTGACTAATGGCTATTAACTATGCCCCGATTGGATTGCCGCATAAAGTTGATTAAAATCCTCATTGGGTAACAATCCTGCTGGATCTAGCGAAAAACACTTTTTGAGGCGGGTGACAAGATACATATCAATGTCACCCTTATTTTTGGCATTTATTTTTCCCCGATAGTCACAGTCAAAAAAATTTTTCACTAATGGGACTTAAACTAAAATCAAAAGTCAATGGAAGTATAATACTGTAATAACAGACATTTCACGTTGAGGTTTGAGGGATGAAAGAGACAACTCCCGCCGCTATGCCCCCTTGCTTTGACAGAT
>NZ_JBHZGO010000080.1:0-5247 GCF_042747725.1 Coleofasciculus sp. H7-2 | reverse complement strand
AATTAACCTGGCACTGAGCTATTTTCCCAGGCAGTCACCCGCCGAGTATCTTCGCCGCAGTTGCGTTTCACCTCCGAGTTCGGGATGGAGTCGGTGTGGTTCCACAACGCTAGTAGCACCAGGAAAGATTTGGGGGATGAACCCTCAATACTGCATAGCAACGTTATTTTTGGGAGTTGAGGTCAAGCCCTCGGTCTATTAGGACGCTTCGGCTGCATACATTGCTGCACTTCCACCTTGCGCCTATTTACAGGTGTTCTTCCTGTGACCTTACTGGATTATTTCCATGAGAGCACTCATCTTGAGGTGGGCTTCCCACTTAGATGCTTTCAGCGGTTATCCGCTCCGCACATGGCTACCCAGCGTTTACCGTTGGCACGATAACTGGTACACCAGCGGTGCGTCCCTCCCGGTCCTCTCGTACTAAGGAGGGCTCCTCTCAATGCTCTTACGCCTGCACCGGATATGGACCGAACTGTCTCACGACGTTCTGAACCCAGCTCACGTACCGCTTTAATGGGCGAACAGCCCAACCCTTGGGACGTACTTCCGCCCCAGGTTGCGATGAGCCGACATCGAGGTGCCAAACCTCCCCGTCGATGTGAACTCTTGGGGGAGATCAGCCTGTTATCCCTAGAGTAACTTTTATCCGTTGAGCGACGGCCCTTCCACGCGGTGCCGTCGGATCACTAAGGCCGACTTTCGTCCCTGCTTGAGTTGTAACTCTTGCAGTCAAGCTCCCTTTTGCCTTTACACTCGCCGCCTGGTTTCCAACCAGGCTGAGGGAACCTTTGCGCGCCTCCGTTACCTTTTAGGAGGCGACCGCCCCAGTCAAACTGCCCACCTGAAACTGTTCCTTGCCCCGATTCAGGGGTCAAGGTTAGAATTCTAGCCTCGCCAGAGTGGTATCTCACCGTTGGCTCCATACCCCCCACAAGGGGTACTTCTATGCCTCCCACCTATCCTGCACAAGCGAAGCCCGAACACCATTCCAGGCTACAGTAAAGCTTCATAGGGTCTTTCTGTCCAGGTGCAGGCAGTCCGTATCTTCACAGACATTCCTATTTCGCCGAGCCTCTCTCCGAGACAGCGCCCAGATCGTTACGCCTTTCGTGCGGGTCGGAACTTACCCGACAAGGAATTTCGCTACCTTAGGACCGTTATAGTTACGGCCGCCGTTCACCGGGGCTTCAGTCGCCAGCTTCGGCTTGCGCCTAACCGACTTCTTTAACCTTCCGGCACTGGGCAGGCGTCAGCCCCCATACATCGTCTTGCGACTTAGCGGAGACCTGTGTTTTTGGTAAACAGTCGCCTGGGCCTCTTCACTGCGACCTTCATTTCTGAAGGCACCCCTTCTCCCGAAGTTACGGGGTCATTTTGCCGAGTTCCTTAGAGAGAGTTATCTCGCGCCCCTTGGTATTCTCAACCTCCCCACCTGTGTCGGTTTCGGGTACAGGCGGTAATTGTTTATGGTGTTTAGAGCTTTTCTTGGAAGCTTGACTGATACCACTTCCCTGCCGTAGCAGGTCGTACTCGCGCCTTAGCTCGGGTCGTTTTCTCCGTCCCTCATCGCCTCGAACGCTTGAACCGGTAACCAACATCCGGCTGGCTCTTGCCTTCTCCGTCCCTCTGCACCAACAATTACTGGTACGGGATTGTTGACCCGTTGTCCATCGACTACGCATTTCTGCCTCGCCTTAGGCCCTGACTAACCCTCCGCGGACGAGCCTTCCGGAGGAAACCTTGGGGTTTCGGGGCATTGGATTCTCACCAATGTTTGCGCTACTCAAGCCGACATTCTCACTTCCGTTTCGTCCACACCTGCTTGTCGCTAGTGCTTCTCACTACTACGGAACGCTCCCCTACCGATACTTTACATATCCCACAGCTTCGGCATGTCACTTAGCCCCGTTCATTTTCGGCGCAGGAGCGCTTGACCAGTGAGCTATTACGCACTCTTTCAAGGATGGCTGCTTCTAGGCAAACCTCCTGGTTGTCTTTGCACTCCCACCTCCTTAATCACTTAGTGACCATTTGGGGGCCTTAGCTGGTGGTCTGGGCTGTTTCCCTCTTGACGATGAAGCTTATCCCCCACCGTCTCACTGGCTGTGTGTACATCTGGTATTCTGAGTTTGTCTCGATTTGGTACCGCTCTCGCAGCCCGCACCGAAACAGTGCTTTACCCCCAGACTATAATCACAACCGCTGCGCCTCAACACATTTCGGGGAGAACCAGCTAGCTCCGGGTTCGATTGGCATTTCACCCCTAACCACACCTCATCCGCTGATTTTTCAACATCAGTCGGTTCGGACCTCCACTTGGTGTTACCCAAGCTTCATCCTGGACATGGTTAGATCACCCGGGTTCGGGTCTATAAACAGTGACTTATTTTCGCCCTTTTCAGACTCGCTTTCGCTTTGGCTTGAGCATTGAATGCTTTTACCTGCCACTGCTTATAAGTCGCCGGCTCATTCTTCAACAGGCACACGGTCACTCGTTCAATCGAGCTTCCATTGCTTGTAAGCTTACGGTTTCACGTTCTATTTCACTCCCCTCCCGGGGTTCTTTTCACCTTTCCCTCGCGGTACTGGTTCACTATTGGTCACACAGTAGTATTTAGCCTTACCGAGTGGTCTCGGCTGATTCACACGGGATTTCACGTGCCCCGTGCTACTCGGGATTCAGCTAGGGCTTTTGAAGTTTTCGACTACAGGACTTTTACCTTCTCTGGTGCAGTTTTCAGTTGCTTTGTCTAACTTCTCGAGTCCCACTTTGCTGTCCCACTACCCCATCAAGCATGCTTGATGGTTTAGGCTGTTCCCGTTTCGCTCACCACTACTCAGGGAATCTCTTTTGATTTCTTTTCCTCCAGCTACTAAGATGTTTCAGTTCGCTGGGTTGGCTCTTTACTGCCTATGGATTCAGCAGTTAGTTCTTTGGGGTTGCCCCATTCGGATATCTCCGGCTCATTGCTTGCTTCCAGCTCCCCGGAGCGTTTCGTCGGTCGCCACGTCCTTCATCGCCTCTGTGTGCCGAGGGATCCACCATAAGCTCTTTGTAGCTTGACCACATTCCACTTTTGCTTGGATGATACGGACGCCTTCCATGATTGGACGTCTCGTTTTTTCCTGCTTTCTAACGTTACTATGCAGTTTTCAAGGTTCTTTGGCTGGAACAAGATCTCCAGCATTCTCTCTGAGGATTTTTGAGTTTCAGAGCCGATGCTGACTTCTTTTTCCGTTTTCAGTTTGGGCTTGTCGGCTTTGGGTGGAGGTCAGCCACTCGCATCTACCCCTTGAGTTGTCAAGTTGATTGCTTGACTTGAGGTGGGCCATCCTGGACTCGAACCAGGGACCTCACCCTTATCAGGGGTGCGCTCTAACCACCTGAGCTAATAGCCCATGAACCCGAACCGTTAATAGTTTGAAAGCTTTTGACTTTACGACCTCGACGACCTGGGATGACCTTCTGTCCCCGACTTTTTTCGGCTTCAGAGGTTTGGTCTCCCTTAAAAGGAGGTGATCCAGCCACACCTTCCGGTACGGCTACCTTGTTACGACTTCACCCCAGTCACCAGCCCTGCCTTCGGCGTCCCCCTCCAATTTCTCGGTTAGGGTAACGACTTCGGGCGTGGCCAGCTCCCATGGTGTGACGGGCGGTGTGTACAAGGCCCGGGAACGGATTCACCGCCGTATGCTGACCGGCGATTACTAGCGATTCCGCCTTCACGCAGGCGAGTTGCAGCCTGCGATCTGAACTGAGCCACGGTTTATGGGATTTGCTTGTCATTGCTAACTTGCTGCCCTTTGTCCGTAGCATTGTAGTACGTGTGTAGCCCAGGACGTAAGGGGCATGCTGACTTGACGTCATCCCCACCTTCCTCCGGTTTGTCACCGGCAGTCTCCCTAAAGTGCCCAACTTAATGATGGCAACTAAGGACGAGGGTTGCGCTCGTTGCGGGACTTAACCCAACATCTCACGACACGAGCTGACGACAGCCATGCACCACCTGTGTTCCGGCTCCCGAAGGCACCCCTTTGTTTCCAATGGGTTCCGGACATGTCAAGCCCTGGTAAGGTTCTTCGCGTTGCATCGAATTAAACCACATACTCCACCGCTTGTGCGGGCCCCCGTCAATTCCTTTGAGTTTCACACTTGCGTGCGTACTCCCCAGGCGGGATACTTAACGCGTTAGCTACGGCGCGGCCCGGGTCGATACAGGCCACACCTAGTATCCATCGTTTACGGCTAGGACTACTGGGGTATCTAATCCCATTCGCTCCCCTAGCTTTCGTCCCTCAGTGTCAGTTGCAGTCCAGCAGAGCGCTTTCGCCACCGGTGTTCTTCCCGATCTCTACGCATTTCACCGCTACACCGGGAATTCCCTCTACCCCTACTGCACTCTAGCCGTTCAGTTTCCACCGCCTTTCCAGGGTTAAGCCCCGGTCTTTAACGGCAGACTTGAACAGCCACCTACGGACGCTTTACGCCCAATTATTCCGGATAACGCTTGCATCCTCCGTATTACCGCGGCTGCTGGCACGGAGTTAGCCGATGCTGATTCCTCAGGTACCGTCATTTTTTTCTTCCCTGAGAAAAGGGGTTTACAATCCAAGAACCTTCCTCCCCCACGCGGTCTTGCTCCGTCAGGCTTTCGCCCATTGCGGAAAATTCCCCACTGCTGCCTCCCGTAGGAGTCTGGGCCGTGTCTCAGTCCCAGTGTGGCTGATCGTCCTCTCAGACCAGCTACCGATCGAAGCCTTGGTAAGCCTTTACCTTACCAACTAGCTAATCAGACGCGAGCTCATCTTCAGGCTATGAATATTTCACCTCTCGGCACATCCGGTCTTAGCAGTCGTTTCCAACTGTTATCCCCGTCCTGAAGGCAGATTCTCACGCGTTACTCACCCGTCCGCCACTAGAATCCGAAGATTCCCGTTCGACTTGCATGTGTTAAGCAGACCGCCAGCGTTCATCCTGAGCCAGGATCAAACTCTCCATTGTGTTATCGAGTTTGTTTTTTTGGCTATTGGAAACTAATCGTTTCCTACCGTCTTCGTCTTGGTGAAAGAACTTTCATTCCCTTCACCTGATTTTTTTGACGAGGTACTTGTGTTTACTTGGCTTTCAAACTATTATTTTTTCTAGGTTCGGTGCGCTTCGGTGTCGCTTCACTTTCGCTTGCTCTCCCGACCGCTTTATTAATGTAGCAACCTCTTACCAACTCTGTCAACTGTTTTGAAAAA
>NZ_JBHZGO010000079.1:0-5326 GCF_042747725.1 Coleofasciculus sp. H7-2 | reverse complement strand
TCAGCTTTTAGAACAGCTATATCCTATCGGTTTGTCCGTTGGCTTCAGGAGAATACTGACGTATTTGCCTTACACCTAGCCCATTTAGGGCTTGTTTGGGCTTGAACAAAGTTCAAGTCCCGTTAGTGAATGTCCAGTCCCAAAAAAAAGCCGTGGTTTCCCACAGCTTCAAGATGTGTGCGTTTAATGAAACTGTTGCCTCTTAGTCGCGGCTATTGAAAGCGATCAGCAACCGCAGAATGAAAATGAACAAATTGATGTAAGTCAGGTACATCGACAAAGCAGCAGGCAGATATTGGTCATCGCGGTAAGCGCGGGGCAGGATATAGAAATCCACCACAGCAGCACCGGCAAACAAAAACACGCCAATGCCAGAAATGGCAATTTCTAGCCAGGTGGGTGTATAGACACCAAATAAAGACAGCAGCAGCTGACCCACTAGCACAACAACTAGGGCAATAATGCCTAGCTGTACTGTTTTAGTCAGAGCCATGCCATCTTGCTCCGAGAGATTGGAGCCAATCTGTCGTGCAGCAATAAAGGTAACGCCACAGCCGAGGGCAGCAAAACCAATTCCTTGCAAACCGACCCCAGATGTCCTCAGAGCCACATATATCAATCCGCTCAGTGTATAGCCCGACAATAGGCTGTAGGTAGCTAGGAGGGGCAGAGCAAGGCTTTTCTTGCCATTAACGGCAACGTTTTGGGCAACGAAGAAAAGGGCGAATTCTGCAATCAGGGCAACCCAGAAAGTTGGCATGAATAGCTCTGGGTTGGAACGGAGAACGCCAAGACCCCCGTAGGTGCCAAGTGCGGTTAAGACCAGCCCAGCGCCTACATAGGGAAGGGCATTGGCAATAACATTGGGGCCAACGAGTGCGTGATTTTTAGCCTCACGCATCGCTTGACGGAAGTTGCTGGTGTTACTCATGGGACTTCCTCAGAAATATTACGAGTCATTTACAGAACGCGATCGCCAGTCTAATTCAATTGTGACGTAGAGCCGAAGTCCTCTGCTAGTGGGTTCCACGAAGCAAGCTCTTGCAGTTTGTTTTTAAAGCAAGGAGTAGTTTTTGGCTACATCAAACTGCAACTTACGTATATATGCTGACATTCCTGGACAGGCTCTCTGTGAGTTCCGTAATCCAACGATGGTTGTCGAAAGCGCCTATACAGAAAATGAATTCAGTTAGACGAAATGAAGAGATAGCGATTTCCCAATTTCCCAAACGGGGTGGTTTTACAGAGGCTTTGACAATGGCGACTCAATCTTCTTGCAGCTCCGATTCGATGGAACTTTTGATTGCTTACTATAAAAATCCATCAGTTGAAGTTCGCAATCAACTGGTGCAGTTGAATGCTGGACTGGTTCGGAAGATGGCTCATCGAGTCAGTTATCAGTGTGCGGAACCTTATGAAGATTTGGAACAACTCGGCTATCTCGGTTTGATTCGGGCGATTGAGCGATTCGATCCCCATCAAGGCTTTGCTTTTAGTTCCTTTGCGGTTCCTTACATTCGCGGTGAGATGCTGCATTATTTACGCGACAGGGGCGGCGTGATGAAGATGCCTCGTCGGTGGCAGGAAATCCAGCAGGAAGGACAAAAGGCGCGGAAAGAGTTGGCACAAACTTTAGGGCGATCGCCAAAAGAAGCTGAAATTGCCCAAGCAATTAAAGTATCCCTAGAAGACTGGAGTGAAAGCAAGGTTGCGGCTCAAAACTGCCGACCATTAAGTTTAGATAGTGTCGTTTTTGAGCAGTCTGACTTTCAGATTACGTTGGCGGAGACACTGCCTGACCCTCGCTATCAATCTTGGCAAAGTCAAGAAGAAGAACGGCAAGAGCTGGAAGGGGCGATGAGTCATTTGGACAACAAAACTCAAGCTGCAATTGAATTAGTGTTGGTACGCGATCTTCCTCGGAAAGAAGCGGCTAAGCGAATTGGTGTCAGCCCCATGACGGTGACACGGCATCTTCAAAGAGGAGTTGAGCAGTTGGTATCGCTGTTGCAACCTCAATCAACCGAGCGTTTGGCTAGCTAGAGACTTCCTAGAAAGAATCAAAGCAAGACGGCTTGCTTGGGAAGTAGTCGCCAGTTAAAAATTAGTAGAGAGTTTGTAGGGTGGGTTATGCCACCCTATTTTTTAGGTGACATAACGCCTAAAGGCGTCCCGCTACTTCCCCAACGCTACCACCGCATTCTGCCCCCCGAAACCAAAGCTAAAACAAAGCACCTGTTGAATTTCACCTTGACGCGGGACTGTGACTAAATCCAAATCAAATTCTGGTTCCTTCAAACCCACACACGGCGGCAATATCTGATGCTTCAATGCCATTAGAGAGAAAGCGACACCCAAAGCTCCCGATGCTCCCAGTGTATGACCTGTGGCTCCCTTAGTAGAACTGACCGGCACCGTTTGGGGAAAGAGATACTGAATCAAGTGTGCCTCATTTTGGTCGTTGAGCTGGGTAGCGGTACCGTGAGCGTGAATGTAATCAATGTCTGCAAGGGAAAGGTGGCTGCGATCGCAACATTGCTTGACCGCCGCGATCGCGCTCCGACTTCCCGGTTCTGGCGCATTTGCATGATAAGCGTCAGATGTCAAGCCAAATCCCAGCACTTGTCCATAAATCTGTGCTGAACGACGCTTTGCCAATTCTGCGGATTCCAATACGAAGACCGCTCCTCCCTCTGCCAAAACTAAGCCTTCCCGCCGCCGCTCGAAAGGATAAGCGCCCGTTTGAGCTAAAGCGCCCATCTGCTGAAACCCAGTCAGCGTCAGCGGTGTAATCGGTGCTTCCACTGCCCCAGCAATGACTCGCTGACATTGCCCAGTTTCCAAGAGCGAAACTGCTTGCGCGATCGCCCAAATTCCAGTTGCACAAGCCGCCATTGGTGCCAAGACAGACCCAGTTGCCCCGATTTGACGAGCGGCTGCGATCGCATTCATGTGCGGCAGCGTCTCCAAAAAAGCCTGCGTCGGCAGGCTTTGTTTGTCTAGCCGCGACTTTAGTCGTTCGGCATCTAGATAAAACTCCCGCGCCAATTTCTCCCAAGATGCCTGATAAGAGCGACTCGAACCAATTACGACTCCACAGTCGGGCAAAGGCGAAACCAAACCAGCATCTTCCAGTGCCATTGCGACAACCCGCTGAGTCAGGGTTGCTAACTCAGCGGGTTGTTTCCCGATCAGTCCTAAGGGTCGGGGTGCGAGTTCTGGAAAGGGTTGATACAACTGAATGCCAGCTTGACCGGCGATTAAACGTTGCCAGCTGGTCTGTAAGCTGTTACCCAAAGCTGAGACTAAGCCAATCCCAGTAACGACAATCTCCACCGATTACCCAGCTAATAGCAAATTGCTATTTCTTGAGATTTTCCTCACCTTTTGTCACCTTAGCCGATTCAATGCGATCGCCCTGCTGAATCTTGTCAACTACCTCCATCCCCTTAGTGACATAGCCAAAAACAGCATAGTCACCATCCAAGAATGGCAAATCGGCTAAAGCAATGTAAAACTGCGACGAAGCCGAGTCGGGTAAAGATGAGCGAGCCATTGCTACAGCGCCACGAGTATGTCGCAACTGCGGGGGTTCAGAAACACCTGCGCTTTTGAGCGTCTCACTGAGAACGGGTTTTTCCGCCCCTTTCGGCTTAATTTCTAGGGGAATATAACGCGCTTGACCCGTCGCTGGATCGATAAAACCACCCATCCCCAGACGTTCTGTGGGCACATTCGGGTCTTTACTTTGCGGATCGCCACCCTGGGCAACAAAGGGTTGCGGTTGCCGCACTACGCGGTGAAACACCAGTCCGTTGTAGACACCTCTTTGAACTAAATCGACGAAATTACCAGATGTAATCGGGGCATTAGTGCCATCGACTTCAATCGTAATTGGCGAACCTTTAACCGTCATAACTACGGTGGCTTTCCCTTCTAAGCGGGGCAAACTGCTTGTTTTGGGACTACTCGCTGGAGTGGCAGGTGCTGAGGGGCTGGTATCCGAGGAAGTAGCCTGATCGGTGGTACATCCCCCCAACATCAGTCCTGCGATCGCAAAAAGTAATATAAACCAGTGCCGGATTTGTATCTGCATTTTCATTTCACCTAATTGGTAGCCAGAGCTACTGAATCATCTTATGCAGATATGGGATGGCTCAACCAAGAATTGTTAGAGACCTTCGATGGGCACTTCCAAGAAACGAGCCAGTTGGGCACCCTGATTTTCCAGCTCTGACAAGGGTAGCGGTTCTCCAACTCGCGTCAGGGGAATGTCGCGGCGTCCCTTGACGCGCAGATAAACCGACCGGCGTGGGTTGAGACCTTCTTTAATTTCCACTCGAATTGCTTGGACATCTTGTATGCGACAGCCGAGTTCAATTTGGCGGTTTTTACCGAGAAAGCCCCATCGAAAGATGCGAATATATCCGGTTTCTTGATTAAACTCGTTGTAACCGCCCCCTACGTCTAAAATAATCATCATCCATAGATAGAGCGCTACGAGTAAACCGGCAAAGCCGTAAAATCCCATTACCACCCCTTGAGGGATAAAAAGTAACTTGGTGGGGTCAGCAAAGGGTAGCAGATTGACTTTTAGGTAACTGGAAATTCCAGCCAATAAAAAGCCTGTAGCTCCCAAGGAGACTACGGTTGCCCACCAATAGTTACTCAAGCGACGAGAGCCTAAAATCTCTTGACGGAGAACGCGGTTAGTTGTGGATGTTGTCGGTGCAGCCATGAAAGAAAACTCTGTGTTCGCCAAAGTTGTTAAGGAAAGTTTTTAAGAGCGGTCTGATTCAGATTATCTAGCTTCCCAGGGATTTATGCTATTGATTTAGCAATCTAACTGAGCCAGAGATTAATGAGAAGTACGTGTCAGATTGTAAAAATTCTGATATTTTCTTATCATAGAGGACACGCGCTAGAACCCTAAGGTTTTACTCTGAGGACAAAGAGCGCCCCATTCCCAAATAACAGTAGCCTGAAACCTGGCAACAGGGCGACAGGTTAGTGGAAATTGACACGCAGGGGAATCAAGCGAGTGTGTCTATTGAAGACAGAACCCGGCAAACTTCTCCAGAAAAATCCCACTACTGTCTGGCGTGGGTCGTGTCAAATAAATAATGTTAATTGCTCAAGTTCAGACGATTTGACGCAATAGTAAGAGGATTTGAAATGACCATTGCAGTCGGACGCGCACCAAGTTCAAGAGGGTGGTTTGATACCATCGACGACTGGCTCAAGCGCGATCGCTTCGTATTTGTCGGCTGGTCCGGTCTACTGCTATTCCCCTGCGCCTATCTAGCGCTAGGCGGCTGGCTCACCG
>NZ_JBHZGO010000078.1:0-5528 GCF_042747725.1 Coleofasciculus sp. H7-2 | reverse complement strand
GTTCCCATGTCAGATTGCTACGATATGCTTTAGTCATTCGCTCACAAGGTGCTGGTTTCTACAAATCTCAGCATAAGCTTTGTGAGCTTTCTTACAACAGTACCCTACTTTTAAAACATCCTCTTAGAAAATCAGCTAGGAACTCTAGGAAAACAGATAGTATTTGATAAAGAATCTTGGACACTAGAACTGGGTTCGGGAATGCAAATGAATCCGGAATCAGTGGATAAAGGAGTCCAAGGCATCAAAAATTACTTAGCCGAGAAAGGCGTTTTATCGATTCCTGACTTCCCTTTGCCGCAAACGGCATCCCACAGAGTAACTTTTATTCCAAAAAGTACCATAAAAAAATATTATGCACCTAGCGGAGGGATGATCCAATTGAGAGTCAAACTAGGTACTTTAATCGAGGCTGGGGAAAGACTTTATCAAATTCTTAGCTTTAATAAAGAGGAAAAGTTACCAAAATTAATTGATGTTTGTGCTGAGAACGCTGGTTTAGTCTTTGATATTTCGACGAATCACGCAGTTAACGAAGGAGAGTATGTATTATCAGTGATGTAGGTGTTTTTAAAAACGCAAACATCATGGAAGATGGGACGACGACAAACGCAGCATTTAATAAAGGCGAGGGAAATATCCTAGACGAGTCAGCACTTTTCAGCATTCCGAAAGCACCGGAAGGATATAAATCGGGCTTCATTGGGATTATCGGACGCCCCAACGTGGGTAAGTCTACATTGATGAACTACATGGTGGGGCAAAAAATTGCCATCACTTCGCCAGTGGCGCAGACGACGCGCAACCGACTGCGGGGTATCGTGACGACGCCAGAAGCACAGATGATTTTTGTCGATACCCCAGGAATTCACAAACCGCACCACCAATTGGGGGAAGTGCTGGTGAAAAATGCCCAAATTGCCATTGAGTCGGTGGATTTGGTGCTGTTTGTGGTGGATGGAGCGGTAGACTCTGGAGGAGGCGATCGCTATATTGTCGATATCCTTAGCCGCACTAAGACGCCTGTAATGTTGGGGATGAACAAAATCGACCTACGATCCTCCGATTCCCAACAAATTGATGAGAGTTATACGCAGCTAGCTGAACCCTACAACTGGCCTATTGTCAAGTTCTCAGCCCTCAC
Source organism: Coleofasciculus sp. H7-2 (assembly GCF_042747725.1). Lineage (NCBI taxonomy): Bacteria > Bacillati > Cyanobacteriota > Cyanophyceae > Coleofasciculales > Coleofasciculaceae > Coleofasciculus > Coleofasciculus sp. H7-2. Next base: position 4,384 of record NZ_JBHZGO010000078.1, on the reverse strand, counting down.
CGGAGAGGGAGTTGAGGCGTTGCAGCAATTACTAAGCGATCGCCTAGAACCAGGACCATACTATTATCCTCCTGATTATGTTACCGACCAGCCGGAACGCTTCATCATGGGGGAACTGATTCGAGAACAAATTTTGCTGCTAACCCGCGAAGAAGTTCCCCACTCAGTCGCCGTTACCATTGACATGGTGGAGGAAGAACCGACGATTACTCGCCTTCTCGCCACTATCTACGTTGAACGCGACTCGCAAAAGGGGATTGTGATTGGCAAAGGCGGAACCATGCTCAAAGCGATTGGTAGCGCCGCCCGCGAACAAATCCAAAAGTTAATTGCGGGGAAAGTTTATCTGGAGTTATTTGTGAAAGTGCAGCCGAAATGGCGGCAGTCTCGACTACATTTAGCAGATTTGGGGTACAGGGTGGAACGGGAATAAACCGCCTTAGCTCTCGCCATGCGCTCTCTTCGCTTTAGACGCTGCATAGCGCGAAGGAAAAAAAGAAGAGTTTTCTTCTTCTCTTTCTTCCTTCGTGTCCTTTGCGCCTTCGCGGTTTATTAAATCCCCAAACGTTGATAAATCTCCTCTAAATGCTGCAAATGATGCTGCGGAGCGAAACACGCCTCAATCTCTTCTGAAGATAGATGCTGCGTCACGCGGCTGTCTTTGGCAATCAAATCGTGGAAATTGCCATCGGTTTTATTCCACGCTTGATGAGCGCAAGACTGCACCGTTGCATAGGCATCCTCGCGGCTCATTCCTTTTTCTACCAAGGTGAGCATGACTCGCTGGCTGAAGACGACGCCGCCGTAGCAATTCATATTCCGCTCCATGTTTTCGGGATAAACCAGCAGGTTTTTGACCAAATCGGTCATTTCCGCTAACATGAAGTGCGTTATGGTGCAGGAATCGGGCAGGATCATCCGCTCCACGGAACTGTGAGAGATATCCCGTTCGTGCCAAAGGGCGACATTTTCTAAGGCGGCGACGGCGTGACCCCGCACCACCCGTGCCATCCCTGTCAGTCGCTCCGAACGAATCGGATTGCGCTTGTGTGGCATGGCAGAGGAGCCTTTTTGTCCTTTGGAGAAAAATTCTTCGACTTCTAGGACATCTGTGCGTTGCAGGTTGCGAATTTCGACGGCAAATCGCTCAATCGAGGCAGCCAGTAAAGCCAAAGTTTGTACAAAATCGGCATGGCGATCGCGCGAAATTACCTGCGTCGATGCTGTATCCGGTTCGAGTCCCAGTTTTTGGCAAGCGATCGCTTCAACTCGCGGCTCAATATTGGCGTAGGTTCCCACCGCACCGGAAATCTTACCAACGGCAATTTCTTTGCGAAGACGCTGGAGGCGATCGCGCGATCGCAATACTTCTGCCAACCATCCCGCCAGCTTAAAGCCAAACGTAATCGGTTCCGCGTGAATGCCGTGCGATCGCCCAATCATCACCGTATTTTTATGCTGCTGCGCCTGAGTGCGAATTGCTGCAATCAAATCTTCCACCCCTGCCAGCAAAACATCCAAACTGGCTACCAGTTGCAGTGCCAAAGCTGTATCCAGCACATCCGAACTGGTTAATCCCAGGTGAATATAGCGCCCCGCGTCGCCTACATATTCATTGACGTTTGTCAAGAAGGCGATCATATCGTGGCGGACTTCAGCCTCAATTTCCAGCACCCGCTTCGGGTCAAAATTAGCCTTCGCCTTAATTTCCTCAACCGCCTGGGTTGGAATATAACCGAGTTCCGCTTGGGCTTCACAGACTGCAATTTCAACCTGGAGCCACGTCTTCAGTTTATAGGTGTCAGTCCACAGGTTGCCCATCTCAGGCAACGTATAACGCTCGATCACAGCAAGTGTCGCAGAATACAACTGTCATATTGTACCTCTCATGGTTGGCTGAGCGATTGACCACTTGTTTGACTGACGCGCAGCTTGTCGTGCAGGAAGTTATCCTTGTTTACCCACAGCTTGATGCGATTCGTAAACCTGCAAATCTGAAACAGCCTAAAGTTAAAGGACTCTGCCAGAAAAAATAGTGCGATGGGAGAAATTTACCTTCAACAAAAACTAATTATAATCACTGCATTCTATCGATTGTGCGATACTGAATTGCTTCAGCAACGTGGTGGGTTTTTAGCGCTTCATCCCCCGCTAAATCGGCAATGGTACGCGATACTTTGAGAATGCGATCGCTTGCTCTTGCTGATAACCCCAATTTGCGAATGGCTGCTTCTAATAAGTGGCGAGAAGCATCATCCAATTGACACCATTGCCGCAGATGACTACTTTGCATCTGAGCATTGCAACGCACAGATGGATCGTCTTTAAATCGAATATGAGCGCGATCGCGTGCTATTTGCACTCTCTTCCTAACTGGCGCTGATTCTTCCCCAGTCGGTTGTTGCGTAATTTCCTCTGGCTTGAGGCGATTCACTGCAACTTGCAGATCGATCCGATCCATCAAAGGGCCAGAAAGCTTTGCCCAGTATTGTTCTCGCTGCCGAGGGGAACAGGTGCAAGCTTGAATGGTATCGCCAAAGTAACCGCACGGACAGGGATTGGTACTGGCAACTAAGGTAAACTGAGCCGGAAACATGACCGATTGGCGAGTGCGGGAGATAGTGACAAAGCCATCTTCAAGTGGCTGACGCAAGAATTCCAGCACATCTCGCTTAAATTCTGTCAATTCATCGAGAAAAAGTACACCTCTGTGTGCTAAAGATATTTCTCCCGGACGCGGAAAACTACCGCCACCGACGAGGGCGGGACCAGAAGCGGAGTGGTGAGGACTGCGGTAAGGGCGATCGCTCACCAGCGATCCTCTATTCTTAAGTAACCCCGCAACCGAGTGAATTTGAGTCACTTCCAGGGCTTCGTCAAAGCTTAACGGCGGTAATATCCCCGGTAAGCGCCGCGCTAGCATCGTCTTTCCACTCCCAGGCGGCCCAACAAATACTAAGTTATGTCCACCAGCCGCCGCAATTTCTAGGGCACGGCGGGCAAAGCTCTGTCCTTTTACATCCTTTAAGTCTGCACTGCTGAAGTGGGTTTTGGCTAACTCCTCTCTACCATCCACCTGCACTGGCGAATAACGCTCTGGCTCATTTAGAAAATCAGCCACTTGGGACAAATTTTTGAAACCGTAGACTGCTAGACCTTTGACAACTGCTGCTTCCCGCGCATTATTTGCTGGAACAACTAAACCGGCGATTCCCATCCGTTGGGCAGCGGCGGCAATTGGCAGCACACCGGCAACCGCACGAAGACTCCCATCTAGGGAAACTTCCCCTAAGAATAAATAATCTCCTAACAACTGGGCACTCACCTGTTCAGACGCCGCCATGATGCCCACACTGATGGGCAAATCAAAGCTGGGACCTTCCTTTCGTAAATCCGCCGGTGTCAGATTTATCACAATTTTTTTCATCGGAAAGGCATAACCAGCATTCTTCAGCGCCGCCTTCACCCGTTCCTTTGATTCCTGAACCGCTGTATCTGGCAACCCCACCAGCACAATTCCCGGCAGTCCTCCCGATACATCGACTTCAACCCCCACCTTCACAGCATCGATACCGACGATAGATGCACTCCAAACCCTAGCCAGCATTGCAATCTCTCCCAATCTTGTTTGATGATGCTGTTGGTGTTCGCCGTAGTCCAAACCCGTTTTCATTCAGAAAACAGGTTTGTAACAAGTTATATGAGAAGCCAACCAACAGAATCTTTTATTAGAGTTCCCGCGATCGCCCTTAGCTTTATCGTCGGGGCTTAAAATGGCTGTACTTCCCACCTAATCACCGAAATAACCAAGCAATATGAGTGAAACGACAGAAACCATCTTCAGCAAGATTATCCGCCGCGAAATCCCCGCTGACATTGTGTATGAGGATGACCTGGCACTTGCCTTTAAAGATATTCAACCCCAAGCCCCAGTTCACATCCTCGTGATTCCCAAGCAGCCGATTCGCCAGCTTGCCGATGCCGATTCTCAGGATCGCGACCTCATGGGTCACTTGTTGCTGATTGTTAAGAATGTTGCAGAAAAAGCCGGACTCAGCAACGGCTACCGCGTTGTCATCAACAGCGGCTCCGATGGGGGGCAAACCGTACCCCATCTACATTTGCACATTTTGGGCGGACGCCAGATGAAATGGCCTCCAGGCTGAATCAGGAAGCCGAAAAAATTTTTGTTGAAAAAGCTTTACAAAACTCAATAGATGGGTTAATCTTGATAACAAGGTAGAGAAAACACTACCTCGAACCTAGAAAATTCAAACAAGCACTCATAAAAACATGACCACAACCTTACAAAGACGCGAAAGCGCCAACGTATGGCAACGGTTCTGCGATTGGGTAACATCAACCGACAACCGCCTGTACGTAG
>NZ_JBHZGO010000077.1:0-46610 GCF_042747725.1 Coleofasciculus sp. H7-2 | reverse complement strand
CACTAGGGGAGTTGCAACAGCACCAAGAGGCGATCGCATCCCATGACAAAGCGATTCAAATCAAGCCTAACTTGCATGAAGCTTGGTATAACCGAGGCGTGGCGCTAGGGGAGTTGAAACAGTACCAAGAGGCGATCGCATCCTATGACAAAGCGATTCAATTCAAGCCTGACGACCCTGAAGCTTGGTATAACCGAGGCAATGCGCTAGGGGATTTGCAACAGCACCAAGAGGCGATCGCATCCTATGACAAAGCGATTCAATTCAAGCCTAACTTCCACAAAGCTTGGTATAACCGAGGCGTGGCACTAGGGGAGTTGAAACAGTACCAAGAGGCGATCGCATCATTTGACAAAGCGATTCAAATCAAGCCTAACTTGCATGAAGCTTGGTATAACCGAGGCGTGGCGCTAGGGGAGTTGAAACAGTACCAAGAGGCGATCGCATCCTATGACAAAGCGATTCAATTCAAGCCTGACAAGCATGAAGCTTGGTATAACCGAGGCGTGGCGCTAGGGAAGTTGCAACGGTACCAAGAGGCGATCGCATCCTATGACAAAGCGATTCAATTCAAGCCTAACTACCAATTAGCAATAGATAATCGCAAGAAGTTACTAACTCAGTTGGGACGCTCAAAATAGCGGAGATTTATGAGGACAACATCGCTCAACTTATAACTTGTCATAGACAGCAGCTTCGGATTTTCTCAATTAGCGCCTATGCGGAATAGTCATAAATAGCTATGTTGTCCCAGTCACAGCAGATTATTTTTTAGCAGTTTCTCCAGCATTCAGATCCTGAGTTGCCAAAAAGTTCCCCAAATGAACAGACGGCGAAGCTGGGGACAAAAGAGGAGCAGATGGTTCCCCGTTACTGTTTTGATCCACAGTATTCTTATTCTTTAAAGCCTCAATCATCTTGCTCAGAGACTGGTAGGGATCAACACCAACATCCAGCGTTACCAATAGGTTGCAATTATCGCCACTGAGCTTAGTTTTAGCACAGATAACAGATTGTCTAGGGGTTTTGGGGTCAGGGCGATAATCAAATGCAGTCAGACCATGTTGGCGATAACGTTCCAAACGGCTTTCAATCTCACCGCACCTTTTTAGAGTGTTCCAGTCACCACCAAAGGTGTTTACCATTCTCAGCCAAGGTTGCTTACCCTTGTCGTTATGATAAACCACCGTCCAAATCTCACCTTCGTTGGAGTAAGGTCGGAGTTCGCAAGTAAAGCGGTCATTCTTTCCGCTGAATAGTAACGGCGGCTTCTGGTTATTAATAATATCGTTTGCCAAGGCAGCAGCACCAATCACAACACTGATAATGGCTACCACCAAACCTGTTTTTACTAAAGACATACGACTTGCCCTAAAACCCCGTAGAGATGTTGATTTTCCTAAGATAACTCATCTACACAGCTATCTAAAGGAGGATTTATGAAGAGATTGCAAAACTTGGCGGTTAGAAACCGCGTCTACACAGACGAAACCCGCCTGCGCGGGTTCATTCGTCAAGCGACCAATTTTTGTAGAATGCGATCGCGCCAACTTACTCTACCAACAGGCGATCGTTCCTCACTTATTTTACCAACTCAGGAGGCGATCGCCCTTTTTTGTATCAGTTAGTCAAGTGGAAAGCGATCGCATTTTTCCATACAAGCGATCGCGCTCTCGACCAATTTTTGTAGAATGCGATCGCTTACTCTTCCAAAACTTCCACCAAGTCTTCTATTATCACGTCAAATACACGGGCTAATTTCAGTAAAGCCGTATAGTCTACAGTTGCCAGCTTCAGAGAATGGGCATAGCTTCTGACTGTACCGTAAGGAATTCCTGTTCTATCTGAGACTTCTTTGAGCGTCCAACCCTTCTCTGTAGCTAGTTCCCGAACTTTTAACCTAATTAACCCCATTCTATACTTGACAACTGCTGCGTTCGCAGCATTTAATAATATTATCCAAATAAGCGATCGCCCTCCGACCTGAGAAATCAAGGGCGATCGCTCCTAACACAACCCACATTGTGGGAAGGATAGCTCTATGATACCAACATCGCAGACCTACCGAGACAGACTTCATCCTTGGTGCGTGATTCGTCATCTGCCAAACTTACAAAGGTTGACTGTAGCGCGATTTCGCCGCCGCAATGATGCAGTAGCGCATCTTCAGTTAGTCCAGCAATTGATACCCACTGATAGCTATGCAGTCATTTTTGATGCAATTGTAAACGACGAAGACAATTAGAATTGAGAGTCTTAATAAGAAGCGATATGCTTTAGCATTCGCTTCGCTACGCGCTTAATTTGAGAAGGCGATCGCTTTTATTCAATAATTCATACTTGTTTTAAGCAACGCCCTTTTTTCCAATGCCTGCAAGAGACAGAAATGAACGATCTCGCACTCTTTCGATACAGCTCGATAGTATTTTAATATGTATGCCAGAATTGAGGAAGAATTATTTTTCCAACTAACGAACAAGCGTTAAAGTGCCTGATAGTCTGTCAGATGTTGTCCAACTATTACCGGGACATCCACCTATTCCGTTTTAATAGCCAAACAGGAGATGTTTTCATTCTGGCAGGAGCAAGCGATGAACTAGAGATTATTGTATCCTCTGATGGACTTTGGAGGTTCAGGACTTACGCAAAGCTTATACATATAGCGTTTTGTAGGGGCAATCCCTCTGTGGTTGCCCTCAGATGTGGTGATGTTGCGTAAGTCCTGAGGTTTTTAGATGAAACCGAATTTTGAAGAAATGAGCAAAGCTGAACTCAAAGCTTATGTGCTTGCACATCGGGATGATGATGAGGCTTTGCGTGTCTTATTTAGTCGCCGTAATCCTCCTGATTCGGAAGCAACATGGTACGGACCAATGTTTACTCCAGAAGGTGTGCCAATTGAAGAAAACATCCAAATAGCTGAAGAGGCGATTCGGCAACGAGCTGATAAAGACCGAGAAAAACAAATAGAGAAAGAACTACAAAAAGAAAGAGAAATAGAAGCAAGAATTAGGCAGAAAATTGAGAAAGAAGTGGAAGAAAAGCTACGGTTGCAAATTGAAAAAGAAGTAGAAGAAAAGCTGCGGAAGGAATTCGAGAAAGAAAAAGACCAAGGTTCTTAGAGTTTAAGAGTAAATCAAAGTAGGGGCGATCGCTATGGCAGTGCCTTTCTTGGTGTAAGCGATCGCATTGCATCTTTGTAGGGGCTTTCGCATTCGGGCGAAGAAATAGGCTATCGAGGTGTTTGCCTGGATAGTAGGTTATTGTACTGCTGAGGCGCGATCGCCCCGCTATTGTGTCATTACTGCTATAAAAAAATATACCCAGCTAGTTATAGCTGGGTAATAGGAAAAACGGGCTAACCTAGAGTTGATTAACCCGATAGCTTGGGAACGCGCACACAAATTACTTTTGCACAACCAACTTAACGTTGGCATTTTGCAGACCGCGTTGCTTGACTTCAGCCAAGGTCTTGTTCACGGCATACTTCTGATTAATCGAGTTAATCAGTTCGGTTTGGTTGTGCTTCTTGGCGACGCCCCACAGGTCAGCAATCAGGTCGAAAGAGCCATCGCTGTTGCGAGACCAACCGAGGTCATACTCGCCTTCCAGAACTGCAACGATGTCAGAACGAACCCGCTGACCGTTATAACCCCGAACATCTGCTTCGGTCTTGACGCTGATACCCAGGTCGCGGAGAGAAGCTTTCAGGATTTCGGCATCGGTGATTTTGGTACGCAGAGTGCTAAAGTGAGACATTTGGATTTCCTCCAGTAGAGAGTTAAGAGAAACGACAACTTGTGGATTTGAGTCTGCCGCCTGGGCACATTACTGGGCGGCTTTTTTTTGTCAAACTGCTAGCAAACTGCTAGCCTTTCCTCCTGTTGGGAGCAGGAGAAAGCTTTTAAAACTCCAGTCGCTGATATTCGGCGACGGAGGACGCAGCAGGTCGCGCTCGCTGTCTGGCCCAGTCCCTCAGGGCCGTTACCTGCTCGTTCATGGTTCGGGAAAGCGGCAGAGTGGCTTTAATTGCCGCAATGATATCGAGTTGGGTAAATTCTCGCTCTTGGGCAAATGCTTCGTACATTGCCGCGATCAATCCCTGCTCAATTTCTGCCCCGGAAAATCCATCGGATACCTTAGCCAGCTGGTCGAGGTCAAAGCGAGAAATGTCTCGCTTCCGCTTGCTAAGGTGAATATTGAAAATCTCTTTGCGTTCATCCGCAGTAGGCAAGTCTACAAAGAAAATCTCATCGAAGCGTCCTTTGCGGAGAAACTCACCCGGTAGACGTTCAACCCGGTTGGCGGTTGCCATCACGAACACCGGAGACGTTTTTTCTTGCAACCAGGTAAGGAAAGAACCAAAGATGCGGCTGGAAGTACCGCCATCTGAGTCAGCAGACCCAGAAGTACCGGCAAATGCTTTGTCCAGTTCATCAATAAAGAGAATCGCTGGGGAAATTGATTCAGCCGTTTTCAGGGCATTCCGCAAGTTAGCTTCTGAGCGCCCCACCATTGAGCCGTCGTACACTCGCCCCATATCTAGGCGCAGAAGTGGCAGACTCCAGAGGCGGGCAGTCGTTTTAGCAATTAAAGATTTACCACATCCCGGCACCCCCAAGATTAACATCCCCTTGGGTTGGGGCAGACCATATTCCCTTGCTTTCTCTGTAAAAGCATTAGAACGTTGTCTCAGCCATCGCTTTAGCTCTTCTAAACCGCCAACTGAATCTATGGTTTCATCTTCTTCGATAAATTCCAAGATGCCGTTGCGGCGGATCAGCTGCTTTTTTTCAGAAAGAATAATATCGACTTCTGTTTCCGTGAGACGCCCGGTTTTGACGAAAGCTTTCCGATAAACTTTTTCGGCTTCATCCCGCGTCAGACCCAAGGTTGCTTTTAGCAGTTTTTCCCGAACTTCAGTAGTGGTGCGACGAGAGCGGGTTTGCTCTAACTGACTAGATAGCACTTGGTTCAGTTCTGCCAAGTCTGGCAAAGGATAGTCTAGAACCACGACTTCCTTTTCCAGCTCAATGGGGATTTGCTGAATGGGTGACATGAGAACGATGATTTTCTGCGTCCCTTTGAAGCTAGCGATCGCATCCCGCAGCCACCGCGTTGTTGCCGGTGAGTCTATAAAGGGGTGTAAGTCTTTGAAAATAAAGATACCAGGCTCTCTTTGGCGCACTACCCATTCAATCGCTGCCTCTGGGGAGACGGTGTTGTGCTGGGTAATATTGCGGGGTTGACCGTACTCGACTATGCCGTGGGTGACAGTCCAGATGTAAACGCGCCGAGCCAGGGATTTCGTCTGAGCAATATTAGCAATTGTTCGCTCCGCCCGCTCTTCCTCGGAAGTCACTAGGTAGATTAGGGGGTATTGAGCTTGAACCAGAATATCTAGCTCTTCTTTCATAACTATCGACCCATTAGAGACGGCACAACCACTAGCCAAACATTCATCAACCGCAACCAACGTGAGCAAGCGAGGAAATCAAGCAGTCTGGAGGATTGGAACTTTAACAGGGAACCAACGCCTCTTCTCCCTGAGAATCCGTGCCGAGTTCACCTCTGGCACCTTCAAGAGTAGTCAGCTCTTGGGCGATTACGCCTGGTTGATTATCCAGGGAAACCATTTCTCCATCTCGCAGTACCACAGAGCTAGTACACTCCGGACAGGAATAGACTCGATGAGTCCTCCCCTGGGTTGCTTCTACCTCATCAACCACTTCTGGGTTCGCCAGGTAGAAGACAATCGCTCTTTCGACAATTGTTGACATGGGTTCCGTGTCAACAGCTGCGCGAATTTTGATCTGGCGATGGAGACCTGGAGGAAGATACAACGTAACCTTTTGCTTATCTTGCATATAACTTTTCAGTTGTTCTACCCGGGTATATTTCACAGGTTATCTGCCTTATTCCGGGCTGTCAAGACATCATGCCAGCATAACGGCAATATTGTTACATTGCTTAATATTCTCCGGCAGAGTCGGGCGAACTGGCGAAGGAATATAAGCAGGCAGAACGGAGATAGGTTTCGGCGGTGTCCATTGCTAAATACGTTCCCAGAGGCATCCGGCGTCCTAGATCGGTTGTTAAAAGTCAGAGAATAGAAGCTTGTTGCAGATGGCGTGTCGTTGCTTATGCGATCGCGCTCTCTATAATGCTGTGGGGTTGTCGTGCCTCGGATACCCAGTCGCCAACCTGGAAAACTTATAAAAACCCGCGTTATAGCTTCGAGTTTCCTTATCCCAGTACCTGGATTGCTGCGCCAATGCCAGACAATCGGGATGGACGAGCTTTTAGAGATCCTCAAGCTCCAGAGGTGGAAATATTAGGAGTGGCAGGCGATCGCTTGCCAGAAATTGAACTTGCGCCATCGGGGCAAAAAAACCCCCATCAATTCATGCAGCAGAACTTTACTACCCAACAAGGAGTTACAGGAAAACTTTACGTAGAACTGCGTTCAGATATCAGTTTGATGCGACTGACGTTGATTCAGGGAAGGATACGCTACTATTGGCAGGGGCGATCGCCCTCTAAAGAATTTTCCAATTATTATCGCTTCTTCTATTACGTTGCCGGACAATACCGCATCCCCTTGCAATCAAAATCAGGAGAGGGGGAAAGGCTAACAGAAGGAGATTCCAGGCAGTAATCAGCGCAAAATGGTATAAAACTGCAAAATTCCCTAAAAATATAGGGCTTTGGCAATTTTTAATTTAAACTTTTACTTTTTAAATTCTAGAAGGGATTAGGATTGGTCTGAGGAAACCCGCCTTATCCGATTACCTGCCAATCCGCGTGATTTTGTCCTAAGTATAAAGTGCCATTTAATTCCATGCCCTCCGAAACAGAATCACCCCAGAATCTACCAACCAAGTCAAACCCATTGCGGGTTTTGATTGTAGAAGACGATCCCATGATGCAGTTGGGTTTAGAGCAGTCATTAGCCGCTTATCCGCAGTTCACGATTGTAGGACAAGCCGAAGATGGCTATTTAGGCGTTGAAGCCGCTCTTAAACTGAAACCGGATCTGGTGGTTATGGATATTGGTCTGCCAAGACTGGATGGAATTGCTGCCACCCAGCAAATCAAGGCAGCGCTTCCTGATGTCCGGGTGGTGGTATTAACCTCCCACACTACAGAAACCGAAATTATTGCCGCCCTTTCTAGTGGTGCGGATGCTTACTGCATCAAAGGTGCCAGTGTAGAACGCTTGCTCTCTGCGATCGCTGCCGCCCAAGAAGGGGCCACCTACCTCGATCCGCAAATTGCACGACGAGTAATTGACCATCTTAAACCGCCTTCAATGAGCGGCAGTATTTCCACACTATCGCAGCGTGAGTTAGAGGTATTGAAATTAATGGTAGAAGGCAAAAGCAATCCGGAGATTGCTACCGTCCTCTACCTCAGCCCCAACACTGTCAAAACCCATGTCCGTGGCATCATGAACAAGCTGTCTGTAGATGACCGGGTTCAGGCAGCTGTCGTGGCGCTTCGTTCTGGACTGGTGTGAACTAAATTCTGTAGAAACGCGATTCATCGTATTTCTACAGAAATGTCCGACGCTCCAAGTGATAAAGTTTTACGATTTGATGTCTACTTGCAGTAAACTGTGCTGACTGTTGGTGCGTCGAAACCTGTGATTTTGGCTCGATTAAAGATTTTCTGCTGGTTAGACGGGGAGATTTTGTAATCGCCTCTGGCTGAATCAAAATAAGCCCCATGCGTCGAGCGTATAAGTAGAATGACAACATGACAATGCACCCTTGAATTCAGCGTCAGGTCTCAAGTTAAGACAAATAGAAGCGATCGCACTTCATCCCCTTGTCTCACCCAACTGGGTGAAAATAAGTTCTGCCTTAAGCTAGATAAAAGGTTGAGTACCGTTCGCCCAACCTACGCAGGGTCTTTAGTTTAATTGTGTCCAGCTACTTAGATGGTAAACAATACTTTAAAAAAGTCTTAAGTAGATGGATCTAATATTTGTAGGATGGGTAGAACATAAGCGAAACCCATTTCAGTGTTGGGTTTCGTTTCTCAACCATTCCCTACTTCAGATGCGCGAGTTTAATTATGTCTACCTACTTATCCATACAATTCAGCTCTTTAAAGAAAGAGTAATTATTAAAATAATCTGATTTATTTTATCTACCTCATGCTCTTGATTCACCCGAATGGATGATTTCGATAAAGGACGAACTGTAGCAATCAATAAAAGCCTTTCAAAGAGGAGCCGATAATCAATATCATCCAAAAGAATGAGCTGGTTGGGTGAAGTGGAAGCTGGGAACTGAACATTACCTTAGTAAGTGTAAGGAACACCAAATCACTTCAAGGAACACTAACCATGCAAGCTCCAATTAATACTCAAGCAAATGCCAATGCTCAGACCAACAAACCTGTACTTCAGCGCGGTTCCCAAGGAGCAGCAGTTGAAGAACTGCAAAGACTTTTAACTCACTGGGGAAGTTATAACGGTGACATTGATGGAATCTTCGACATCGTAGTTGAAAATGCAGTAAAAGCCTACCAGCACCGCGTCTTTTTGAAAGAAGATGGCATCGTTGGGAATGTGACTTGGCAGGCGCTTTACAAGGGTGCGCCCGTCAATATGCCGGTGCTACAAAAAGGTAGCAAAGGTCAAATCGTAGTCACGCTTCAGCGTCTTTTACAGACAACTGGCGATTTTACTGCTGCAACTAGCCCGAACTTCGGCTCAGCAACAGATGCAGCGGTGCGCTCTTTCCAAAAGCGCTCTGGTTTAATTGCAGATGGAATTGTCGGCGATCGCACTTGGCACGCTTTGAGTAAGATTCCTCACTAAAGAAGGAACTTCACTCGCTTCACGCCTCTCTTCACGGAGAGGCGTGAAGAGATTTTTATGTAAGGTTGATTAATTAACCGGATTTGATATAACTTCAAAAACTAAAAGGTCAAGAAGCAAGCCTATTCAGGGGTAATGTAAACCACAAAGTTGTCCCCGATCCAGGACTGCTATTCGCCCCAATTTCCCCGCCGTGGGCTGTGATAATTTGCTTGCAAAGATACAATTTTAAACCAGTGCCAGTCGAGCAACTGGATCTCGGATCTCGGATATAAAGATCGAATAAGCGATCGCACTCTTGTTGACTCATCCCGATACCGTTATCCTGAAGCGTGCATCGCAGCATTTGAGTCTCAACGGTGGCGCTCAGCCTTAGGCTCAGTCTAGGCGGATTATGCTTCAAAACATGGTTGAATAAGTTTTCTAAAACTCGCTGTAACTGAGTCGGATCGACCATGACCAAGGGTAAATCAGTGGAAACTAGATTCGTCAGTGTCGCTTGATTTTGCGACAGCATTGGCTCTAAGTCTTGGAGAATCTTTGCAAACAGGGTCTTTATTTGAACAGGCTCACGATGGAGGATAACGCCCTCTTCCTCGCTAGAATGAGTTTCTAACAAGGAATTAATCATTCCCAATTGCCGATCGTTACCTTGAATCATGCGCTCGACAATTGAGCGAGAAAGCGTGATTTCTTCCCCTGGCTGATTGAGCAAATTTTTTAGCACCATAACAGTTCCGATTACCGAAGTCCGGAGTTCGTGGGAAACTGTATGTAAAACAACGTCCTTGAGTTGGTTCATTTCTTGGAGTTCCGCCACTGCCTGCTGTAACTGGGCAGTGCGCTCCTCGACAGTGCGCTCTAGACGGGTATTCAGGGTGGAGACTTGTTCGTAAAGTTGTGCTTGTTGGATTGCGATCGCTACTTGGGTTGCCAGCGAACAGAGCAATTCAATTTCAAACTGCTGCCAATGACGCGATCCGCTGCATTGATTGGCGATCAACATTCCAAAAAACTCGTTTCCCACCAGAATGGGAACGCATAAACTGGCTTTAATTTGATATTGGGCGTAGTATGCAGTATGAAAGCGAGATTTAACTACTTTCTCTGTATCATCAATTGCCTGAACCTGACCTTGTTTAAAGAAGGATTTAAGTTCTTTGAGATAACGATCGCTTGTCACCCATCCGAGAATTGATCGACAATCCGGTGCCACCGATTCTGCTACAACTTTGCCTTGAGAATTGGCATCCAAGTGACCGATGAAAACCCGGTCGGCTTGCAGAAATTGCCGAACTTCCCGAACGGTGTTATTGAGAATTTGATCGAGATCCAGCGATCGCCTAATTCTCAGAGCAATTTCTCCTAGTAAGCGAGCAGCACTCAGAGCGCAGATGCTAGCGCGATCGCGTTCTCCCGCCGCCCGGAGTTGGACTTCCGCCTCCTTCCGCCTGGTGATATCCAGAATATATCCTTCGTAGTGGGTGATGTTCCCTTGGTCATTGCGGACAACGCTGGTGAATTCATAAACCCATCGCACCTCACCATCGGAGCGAATCAGGCGATAGTCCTGTTCCTGAAAATTTAAGCCAGCCGCATCATACGCTTGAGTCTGAGCCTCGATTTGAGCTAAGTCATCGGGATGGATAATGCTACCATACGTCACCCTGCCACTGATGAAGTCATCCGGTTGATAGCCCCACTGACATACATTGGGCGAGACGTATTCCACGGGTCGATTTTCTTGGGCAACCCAGCGGAAGACCGTAACGGGTCCCCTGATAAATAATCTGCGTTCTCGCTCCAGTGCTGCTTCGGCTCGCTTGCGTTCTGTCACTTCCATCAGCAAGCCATCCCAGAGAATATCACCGTTCGCCTGCTTTTCCGGACGGGAGGCGCATTGTACCCACTTAATTTTGCCAGTAGGCGTGACGATACGACCTTCCCAAGCCCAAGGTTGCAGCGTGGCGGCAGAAATATCTACAGATTCTTCATACCCTTTGACATCATCGGGATGAATTAAATCCTTAAGCAGTTGAAAATTTGCCTGAATATTTTCGGGTTCTAATTCAAACAATTCTTGGTAGCCGGAACTGGCACAGACGATGGATTCACGACCATCTGGGCACCGCAGGTACTGGTAAATCATGCCCGGTATGTTGGCAACCATTCTTTGAAATCTGGACTCTTGCTGTCTGAGCTTGTCTGTCGTTTTTTCAATCGTTTCAATCCCGCCGTCAGCCAGAATTTGTTTGAGCTTTTCAAAGGCGGCTTCGTCCCGACAACACTCCCGTATGGCTTCTAGATATTCAGGCATTAGCAATTACTTCACTTCTTTTTAACTCAACCATTTTTAAACAATTTCACCAGATTAACAGGCTGACAACTCTTAAAAATGAAGTCCGAAGTGTGAAGAGCCGCGTGCTGTAACTTTCAACCCCTCTGATTTTTCATTTTTCTATAGCCTTCATTCTTTAGTATTCCCATCTCAGCTTTAAAAATGCAGTCGATAGGTGATTGTAAGTAAACTGGCACAGAAAATCTAAGTTCTAATCTCTTTCCTCTGCCAAAAGGAAGAATTTTTCGGTCACGATCAAAAGCAAAACTTGATTTTTAATTGTCTTCACCTACTGAGCGATCGCTCAAAGGTTTATTTTCTAATTTAAGCTCAGGTAACGCATTTAACTTCCTTCTAGTGAATCACCCAATCGGGTGATTTTTAGTCATGCGTCCTTAGCCATTGATTAGTCAATTTAAGATTGGCTTGACAGTTGAAACCGCAGCTATACAGACTCGCACCTGCCTTCTCCGGTTTAAAGCTCATCAGGACTTACGCAACATCACCACATAGTAAGGGCAACCACAGAGGGATTGCCCCTACAAAATGCTATATGTATAAGCTTTGCGTAAGTCCTGACTCATGATTTTTCGTTAGTCCGCGCCAGACGGACTTAGTTTGCTGATGCGGCGACTTCCAGTCGCCAGGGCTTAAGTTGACACCAATGAACAATCAAAAAGCCCCTACTGATGTACCGCACCCAACCCTTGAATTGCTATTGAAGGCGAGATCCTAGGGCAACTCTTACGAAGTCGGGGATCTGAGGCGCTAGTATCTCAGGACTTACGCAACTTGCGCGACATCTGGGTCAACCACAAGGGGATTGAACCGACAAGAATCCTATATGTATAAGCTTTGCGTAAGTCCCGATCTCACAACTTAAATAAGATTGCTATATTAAGCAGGCATGAAACAGCTCTTAAGACTAATAACATCCTTCTGCTTCTGGTGACATTGCAAGAGGTAAAGTAAACCAGAAGGTTGTACCGGCTTTTGGGGAGCTAGTCACGCCAATTTTGCCGCCGTGAGCTTCTACGATCTGCCGACAAAGATATAATCCCAAACCGATACCAGTTGAGCGTCGTGCTTGCGAACCACGGGCATAAAGTTCAAAAGCGCGATCGCATTGTTCTGGATTCATCCCAACACCGTTATCTTCAATGATGCAGCGAATCACCTGTTCTTCAACACTCGCCCTGAGAATCATCCTGAGTCCGGGCGGGTTATGGTTGAAGGCATTGGTGAGCAGATTTTCAAACACGCGCCGCAGCTGAAGCGGATCGGCGTTCACTGTGAGCAGTTTAGATGGAATTTGATTGATAAGAATTGCTTGATTTTTGGCACATAGCGGCTCAAAGTCCTCAACAATCTCTTGAATGAGAGAGTGGAGTTGGACTGGTTCGCGGTGCAAGACAAAACCTCGCACTTCACTGGTGTGAACTTCTAACAGGGAGTTAATCAAGCGGAGTTGGCGATCGGTACTTTGAATCATCCGCTCTAAAATTGAGCAAGAAACTGGAATTGTTTTTTGTTCATTGCTAATAGCTAATTGTTCATTGCCATTAGCAATGAGCAAATTCTGCAACACCAGTAACCAGCCGGTGAGCGGCGTCCGCAGGTCGTGGGAAACGGCGTGGAGGAAGACATCCTTCAGCTCGTATAGTTCTTGGACTTCCTGCATTTTTTGCTCTAGTTGAGCGGTGCGTTCCCGAACTTGGCATTCCAAGTTGGCATTGAGTTCCTGTACCTGTTTGAAGAGGCAAGATTGCTGAATGGCGATCGCTACGTGGGTTCCCAACTGCTCCAGCAAATCAATTTCCATCGGTTCCCAGCGCCTCGCACCACTGCATTGATTAACAATTAATGCACCCAATAAGCGATCGCCTTCCACGCGAATCGGGACAGCCAAGGCGGCTCTGACGTGATAATCGCGGTAGTAGGATGCGATCGCTGGGTGAACCGTCACTTGGGTTGTATCCTCAACGACTCGAACCTGATTCGCCTCAAACAAGGTTCGCATTTCCTCCAGGGAACTTCGATCGTCAAGTACCCAGTCCATAATCGGCGGGTAATTGGGGTCTACCGATTCAACCATTACCCTGCCTTTTCCCGTCACATCGGAAGCGATGAAGACGCGGTCGGCTTTCAGAAACGACCGGACTTCCGCCACGGTGGTGTTAAAAATTTCCTCCAAATCCAGCGATTTGCGGATTCGCAGCGCCATTTCTGCTAACAAGCGATCGCGTTCTTGCACCAGACGCTGCTTCATTTCTGCCTGCTTGCGTTCAGTGATATCGTTCCCAATCGTCAGCTTAGCGGTAATTTGTTGCAGCCGTAATTCGCTCTGCCGTAAAGTTTCAGTTGTTTGCTGATGAGCGATCGCTTTCCCTAAGCTTGCCGCTATCGTCATCAAACAAGCTTCCTCATCCTTTGACCATCGGCGATCGTAGTGGCAATCATCAAAGCCAATAAAGCCCCAAAGTTTGCCACCGCCAAGAATTGGGACAACTAATATAGAGCGGATTTGTTTGTGAGCCAAAACTTCCCGTTCGCTATCTGGAAGTTCGCCAATTAAACCCCGAATCGCCTTCCCAGCTTGCAGATCGTCGTACCACCGACTGATGCGACAAGCCGCTAACGCTTGGTTCTGTAAATTGGGATTGTGAATTTGAGGCGTCACAAACTCTTTTGTCCATTCAAATCGTTGGCTGAAGGCTAATTCACGGGTTTCCGGATGAGGATGAATCTCAAAAATATAAACCCGATCCACTTCCGTTACTCTACCTAGAGTTGCTAAAGCTTGATTGACGCCGACTGCAAAATCGCTATTCGTCAGCAGTTGGTGAGTCGCTTCTGCTACACCTTGCAGGAGATTAGACCCATACATCGTGTTAGCTTTCGCATACGGCGTAGTGGAAACACGCTCTTGTAGATAGCAAATTTTTTGACTCTGACCGATAGTCTCGCTCACTCTTTAACCCTTTTGTTCGATTGCAGTGGAGGCTTTCATCCTTCGCGCCGATAAAAGTCTTTTGTTGGGTTGAAAGCCAAAGGCAGCAGTCAGAAGAATGAATCTTCCAAAGGCAGAATTAAAAATGATGAATTTGTTCCCAATTCATCATCTATGCTTCAAGATTTATCCTTCCTTTTTCCGAAAAAATACGGATCTATCACCCGATCGGGTTAACCATCTGTAGGAAGGCGATCGCGCCTGCGTCAAGCGATCCTATTTATAGAGGCTCTTCACTTGAGACGCTTGCAGGCACTTTAAATGACACTGACGACTTTAATTCTCCAAAAACTTCTCTTCAAAATTCCCCCTTTTCAACCCGTACAATTCGCCACCACTTTAGGAATTTTGTCTGCACTGCTGCTGAATGCATCTACTTCGACGTTAGCTCAGTCAGCATCCGATGTGTCTCCAGAACAACCAAACCAGCAATTGACTGTACAACGGCAATCGGGGACCTGTCCCCAATCAGTCGGACTTTGGACAGTCTTGCTGCCTTCTGAAGGTGCAGCCGATCATACAGTTGTTGCTGACACGAAAGCGATCGCTAGTAACGGGAAAATTTCGTCTTCAGGCAATACGTTTGTGGAATATGAAGCTCCACTGCAAGAAGCTTATGCCTCCTGTGTCGGTCAGGCAAGTTCTCCAGATTTACACTCCTATAGCTTCGAGTTTCGCAATGGTAAAGTCTATTTTCGCGTGAATCTCGATTGGGTTCCTGGCTATACTAAGATTGTTTCTAAAACCGTGGCATCTGGGCGTCCTTTCGTGCATTGGCAAGCCAGCGAATAAAGCCGTGCAAAATCGCTCAAAATCGCTTTATCTATCAGCTTTTGAAATCTCGCTCGTCTTTGTGAAGTCGAGTAGTAAGTGCTCGTTGCGTGCCTTTGTCACTGGAGATTAAGGAGAAAGAGATCGCTTCTTAAGAAAAGAGAGCGATCTCTTTGTGCGTATTTCCGATTATTCCACTACCCTCGCTGAAGATACTGATAGTTTTCGTTTTCCGTACACTTCCGTAACTCTTGCAGCTTTCTCAGACGGGAAGTTGCATTTTGATACTCTTGTTTTGAAGGAGAATCTCCAAGCTGATTAAGTAAAGTATCGCTTTCCTGACTAATCACTTCTAGGAAAAAAGCCCTCAGTTTTCTACGATTCTCCTTACCTAACTTGACCAAAGGTAAACTCTCTTCTTCTTCATCAATTTTGATTTTGGTTTTGCGAGATTTACCGATTTTAGAAAATTCAGATTTGGTCAACCACTTGTAAATTTCTTCTGATACTTCTACAGTGTACGGTGAATGACCATTTTTTGGGTAAAAGCTGATATCTAACATTAGCCTTCCTCCTGAGCTTCTGACTCCATAAACTCTTTTTCTGGAACATTCTCAGCCCAAGCTATATTTGCATTGTTAAACAATTCTTTAGCGCTAGCAGAGATTGTTCCTGTCGTAATAACCCCAATAACAGTCCCTTTGTCGATAATTTTCTGGGCTTCACCTGGATAAATATTCTGTTTTGCCTTAATTTCTATGTGTGTCATGACCCTATCTAATGATTATACTTATTTTGAATCTGGCAGACTATCTCTTTTACTCGTGGAATGTCATCGGGATTAATAAGCAAAATATCACCGTTTGAGTCATTCCCTCTCGTTCTTTTAGCTGAAATTCCTTCTTCTTTCAACTTCTCGATAACCCACCCAGTAAGCTTTTTATGTACTTCATATTTATGCATCATCATATCTTCATCTGTTTCCCATTCCTTCTGAGTCATAACTCACTCCTTATAAGTTCTTGCTAAGTGTTCACGGCTTGAGAATTCTTTCTCAAAAAGCTCAAAAAGCCTTTGCTTAACAGAGGTATTACTATCAGCACATCTTATATCGATTAGTAAAACTCTATACAAAGCTTTTATATCCCCCGCAGTGAAGCCACGGCGTTTGTAAATATCATATATCTGGTCTAAATCTTCTTCTGTGGGATTGTGTTTAATTGGCTGATTTAAATAACTAAGATATGCTTTAAAGTCATCCCTAGACAAAGTAGGATCAACAAAATGTTTTAAAGAAAATCTTCGCACTACCGCTGTATCTACCAGGTTAGGTACATTAGTAATGCCAAATACCAATAAATGGTTACTTGTGGATGGCTGAAGCTTGTCAAGTTCTAACATTAATGTTGTCATCGCTCGACGAACAGCATCATGCTCTTGAGCGCGGCTGCGACTCATACAAAAGGCATCAAGCTCATCTAATAGTAAAAACACTGATGAACCATTTGAACAAATTTTCTGTAAATCTTGAAATATCTGCTCTAGGTTCCTGGAAGATTGACCCAACGCTGGATCAAGCATTCTACCAACATCAACCGTGTAGAAATTTATTTCATTAGTAACTTCTTGCTTGAGCTGATCAAAAAGCAAGTAGCATAGAGTGGTCTTACCCGTATTGGGTGGTCCGTACAGAAGAGCAGATGGTGCAAGGTTGTAAATGCTAAGCTGACTGAGCAGAGAGTCGTCAGCAGTCACCATAGTTTTACAAAAACGAAAGAGATATCTCTGTAATTCATCTAACCCAAATAGTTTCTGGTGGGCAATTTTACGCTTAATCTCTGCATGAGTTAACTGCAAAAATCCGCTAGCCCCTTGAACAATACTGCTCATATTGACGACCTTATCTCAAAATTTTGAAATTTTTCTGCGGCTTTACAGTAATACTAGCTGCTCAGTCCTGCTAGTGATCGCTCTTTCAAGATACTCCCGTCTCAGTGAATAACGGCTCAGTGTTTTCACCCATGTTTCAAGCGATCGCGCAACTGTTGTAGGTAAAAATATCGCTTGAAAGCGCGATCGCATCCAAAAAAACCCGTTTTCTTGAAGAAAACGGGTTTTTAAAAATGCCAACTTCCACCCTAATAACCACTAGCTGCCAAATCCAACTCATGCGCGTAAGCAACCCGTTCCACCCTAGTTTCAATCGTGCCATCTGGATACAGATTCAATAAGCGAAATCCCGGCGCTTCCTCATCTAAAGAAAACTGGTGGCTGTGAGGTTCAAACTGAATCGAAGTAGAGGGACTACCCAAGTAATGAACGTCACCACGCCGCCGATAAAATTCTTGATGAATGTGACCAAAAACAACCAACCGCACTTGAGGATGGCGATCGATAACGGCAAACAGTTCCTCTGAATTTTGTAATGAACTGCCATCCAGCCAATCTGAATCGACGACAAAAGGCGGATGGTGTAAAGCAATCAGAGTAGGACGTTTACCTGCCCGCTGTAGCTGCTGGTCTAGCCAAACTAAGCTTTCTGAAGATAGTTTGCCATATACGCAAGCCGGTACGTGAGAGTTGAGCAATAAAAACTGCCAGCCTCCCGCTTCAAATGACTTCTCCGGACAAATCGGAGCCTCATTTAATACCTCCTGCATTACCAATGGTTGGTCATGGTTGCCTGGTAGCCAGTAAGTAGGAATTCCCAGAGGACTCAGTAGTTCTGCCAACCGCGTGTAAGATTGCGGCTTACCATCTTGGGACAAATCTCCCGTCAGCAGTAGCAGATCTGGCTGAGGGCACATTCTTTGCAATTGCTCTAAAACTACATCAAAAGACTTAGCAGTAGGAAGCCCTAGCAATTCCTTTTTGGTATCTGCAAACAAGTGAATGTCTGTGATTTGAGCAATCAGAAGCGGGTTGGCTTGAGTCATAGTTTCTGTAATAAAAAGGTATTCTGGTAGCTGCTCAAAAAATACTTAGGAGCGTGGATTTATTAACCTCTAATTGCCTGCGTAGGGGCTTTTTCTGTGCCATGCCCCTACAAAATGTGAATTTATACCAATTATTTAATCCACATTCCTTAGCAAGTCACTACACCCCGATGGCTGTTTTTGGTAGATCCAAGGGAGATTCTCCCTGGGATACAACCAAAGCTGACGAACTTCCCCAGCCGTAGGCGAACGTCAACCATTCCGTAAATACACTTACATTTGGAGATTCGTATTAGATTAGCGTTTCAGATCATCAAAGACTTGCGATCTAGGAACCCCGTTCCTGTGATCTTCATCACATAAGACAATCCGCATCTGCTTTGAATACAGCTACTAGCCTTCCAATGAGTACAGAGTCAATGCGCCCGGAAAAAATTTTGGTATACTAAGAATCTGCGATCGCGGCGGCATAGCCAAGTGGTAAGGCAGAGGTCTGCAAAACCTTTATCCCCCGGTTCAAATCCGGGTGCCGCCTTTTTAATCTGGGATTCCGATCAGACCCCCGCTACCAGCGATCGCTTTGCCGATGGCATAGGCGGCGATATTCTGGGATTCAAACCAGTTGATGGTTTGGTCTGCCTGGTCTGGGGGCACGAGTAATACAAAACCGATGCCCATATTAAAAGTATTAAACATATCGGCAGGTTTGACTTCACCGGCGTCAGCCAGCCAGTTAAAAATAGGCGGAATCACCCACGATTTGGGATCGATCTGGATAGATAAATCGGCACCGATACAGCGAGGTAAGTTTTCTGGCAAGCCGCCACCCGTGATGTGAGCCATGCCATGAATGTCAAGCCCAGCCTTACGTGCCGCTAAAACGGGTTTGACGTAAATCCGGGTGGGAGTTAATAAAACTTCGCCAAAATTCTTACCATCTAAGGGCGCAAAGCCTTCCCGCCTGACATCTGTTGGGGAAGCGTGCAAGTCAACGCCGCTACGTTCGACAATCTTCCGCACCAGACTAAAGCCATTGCTGTGGATACCTTGGCTAGCAAGAGCAAGAGCGACATCTCCCTCTTGCACCAGAGAACCATCCAATATCTGGCTCTTTTCCACAATCCCCACACAAAAACCTGCTAAGTCATACTCGCCCACTTGGTAAAAACCCGGCATTTCTGCGGTTTCTCCTCCCAGTAGGGCACACCCCGACTCACGACATCCCGCAGCGATGCCATCAACCACCTGAGTTAGCTGCTCTGGATTTAATTGCCCTGTAGCTAAATAATCTAGAAAAAATAACGGTTCTGCGCCACACGTCAACACATCGTTGACGCACATTGCTACAAGGTCAATTCCGATGGTGTGGTGACAGTTGAGCTGATGGGCGAGTTTGAGCTTGGTGCCGACGCCATCCGTCCCTGAAACCAAAACCGGCTCTTTGTATCCAGTTGGCAACTGAAACCAACCACTAAAGCCGCCCAATCCACCCAATACTTCCGAGCGGTGCGTACTTTGCACCATACTGCGGATTTTTTCTACAAAACTCCGCCCCGCCTCAACATCTACACCTGCGTCTCGATAATCCATGAATTCAAACCTGTTCAGCAGCGATCAAGAGACGTATTTTACTTGGCTAACGCGACAGATGGGACAGCGATCGCAATTTAGTACGGATGGGCAGTGCCATGCCCCTACTGAGTAACGAATTATTCACAAACTGGCTCGGTCATTTGTGAAGTTTTGATGAAGTTCCGGAAACCTGATTTATTCCCCAAAACATATTGACATCAACATCATAACCGCATTTTTTCGGAAATTACAGTGTAAAGTTTTCATAAAGTTGTTGCTTCCTAGAGGAAATCCCCGATCCCCTTTTCAAAAACTTCATGGTAGTCTGTTGCAGTTCCACACACCAGAGTGAACACAGAACGAGTACGAGTTATCAATTGGGCAAATGAAGCCGTCTGGCACTGCCGCCAGCAAATGGCTCTACGCTCGACTTCCCAGTACTTTTCACAAGGACTCTATGAATCAAAGACTTTGTTTCGGAATGCTTGCAACCCTGTTAACGACTGCCCTCCTGGGTACGACTACATCTAGTTATGCGGAGTCAATCAAGGGGGTTAACCAAGCTTCCGAATCCCGTGTTTCTCAGGCGCAACAGACAAGCAAATCGAGAGTGACTAAAAACGACCTTCGGCAAGCAGTCTCGTCGCCCTTATCTGTCTCAACACCATCAAACGTTCAGCCGCCTGACGGTGTCAAATTGGGAGAATACCAGTCTCAAGCCGCAATCCGTTGCTTGGTAACACCTTGTCCAAGCGCAATGGATCGGGCGGTTGTTGCTAAAATTCTTCCCCATGAGTTAAACGGGTATCAGGCAGCGACACTCTATGTCCGCAGCATCCCAGTCTTAACCTTTCTCGGTTCCCGTCTAGCTCCCGCACAAAGCACAAAAGTAGGGGAAACCTGGAGAAATTCGGACGTTTCTCGTCAGCAAAGGTCAAGTAAAGCGGATGCCAACACTTCTCAGGACGATCCGGTTTGGCGAGCCACTGCTGTTGCTGCGAAGCTGAATCAGTTGAGCCGAGAGCATGTGGATGCTAAAGCGATCGCGGTGATTTGGAATGGTGACAAGAGAAACTACAGCATTAAAGTGAATGGTGAGGAACTGGTGGAGGTGAACGGGAAAACAAGATTGCCCGACACCACTCGCAACGTTGCCACCGATGCCTTACAAGCAACCAATCGACTGAGACGCCTGATGGGCAATGCGCCGCCGCTACGGGAGATTGCCGGTGTACCGGTATCTAAGCCCAAGCCACGCCAGATCGCCAATCGCCCTAGCTCCTCCAGAGTCGCTAACGAGCGATCGCGCATCATGCAACAATCAACCACCGCCATTGCCTACAGACCTGTACTCTCCGAGTTTAAGGGCATGGCATCCTGGTATGGTTACGCCGACAATGGTTCTCAAAGTGCCAGCGGTGAACGATTTAATGAGAATGCATTAACCGCTGCTCACCGTACTTTACCTTTCGGAACCCAAGTGCGCGTGACTAACATGAACAACGGGCTTTCTGTCGTCGTGCGAATCAACGATCGGGGGCCGTATATTCGGGGTCGGCTCATTGACGTGTCAGCCGGTGCTGCTAGAGTTTTAGGCATGATGAGCAGTGGTGTGGCACCAGTGCGTGTAGAAATTCTAGGCAAACCGCAGCAGGTAGCAGTTGATGACAACTAACTTTTAGCCAGAAAGATGTTAAGCCCAGACTCTTGACATTGAACCTCCTGCACGAATCTAGCGAAGCCCTCCGACTCAAGTCGGGGCTAGACTTGCATAAGTGTGCCGAAAGCACACTAAACAAGTCAGGACTTACGCAAAGCTTATACATATAGCGTTTTGTAGGGGCAATCCCCCTGTGGTTGCCCTCAGATGTGGTGATGTTGCGTAAGTCCTGATCTAAACCACCCAATCCCCTTTTCTGGAGATAGACTACTGGGCAGAGAGTAGTGTTAGTGGTTAGTAGTGAGTTGCTGGAAAACCAACTACTAACCACTAACAACCAAAAAAGGGGGGGTTTGGTGCGCCTGTTTACGACAACTGCTGGATTGCACTGCTACTTAGATTTATACCGGCATCGCTTGAAAATCGGGTTTGTACCGACAATGGGAGCATTGCACGCAGGGCATCTTAGCTTAATCCAACAAGCTCGACGCGAGAACGATCGCGTCATCGTTAGCATCTTCGTCAATCCGCTACAGTTTGGCCCGACAGAGGATTTTCAACAATATCCTCGTCGGTTAGAGCAGGATTGGCAATTGTGCGAACAAGCTGGGGTAGATGCGATTTTTGCCCCCGCCGCTGAAGAAATGTACACAATTGCGCCTGTTCCCGATTCCCAATTACCAATTCCCAATGACTTAACTCAGGTAGTTCCACCAGAGTCTATGACCTCGGTATTGTGCGGTCGCTCTCGACCCGGACACTTTCAGGGAGTGGCGACAGTAGTGACGAAGCTATTGAACCTGGTACAGCCGACTCATGCTTATTTTGGCGAGAAAGATGCCCAACAACTAGCGATTATTCGGCGTCTAGTGGCGGATCTCAATTTGCCGGTGGAGATTGTGGGGTGTTCCATCGTCAGGGAGGCGTCTGGACTGGCACTCTCGTCCCGCAATCAGTATCTGAGTGCTGAGCAGAAACAGCAGGCGTCGGTGTTGTATCGCGGCTTGCGGCAAGCGCAGAAAAAATTTAAATCGGGCGATCGCTCGCGCCCTGTTCTCATTGAGGCAGTTCAAAAGGAATTAGCACTCGTCCCAGAGGTACAGATCGAGTATATTGAACTGGTTCACCCAACAACTCTCATGCGATTGGAAAAAGTTGACGAGACGGGACTGTTAAGCGTCGCGGCGCGACTGGGAACAACCCGTTTGATTGATAATGTAACCCTACGCGATCGCCAGCCAATTTTGGCGATTGATGGCCCTGCCGGGGCAGGAAAATCCACCGTAGCCCGCACGGTTGCCCAGTCTTTAGGGCTGCTTTATTTGGATACGGGGGCGATGTACCGCGCCCTGACTTGGCTGGTTCTGGAATCGGGAACCAGCGTCAAAGATGAACCGGCGATCGCTGAATTAGCCAGCCATTCTCAGATCCAGCTAAGCACCAGTGACGACCTCCAGACGCCGGTGCGGGTTTGGATTCATGACCGCGAAGTGACCCAGACAATTCGTTCGCGAGAAGTCACGGCTCAAGTATCAGCGATCGCTGCCCAACCCTACGTCCGCCGCGAACTCGTAAAACAACAGCAGCGCTGGGGAATAAAAGGAGGTGTCGTCGCCGAAGGACGCGACATCGGCACCCACGTTTTCCCGGATGCGGAACTCAAAATCTTCTTAACCGCCTCCGCTCAAGCGCGGGCGCAACGCCGTCAGCAAGACCTGAAAAACCAAGCTCAGATAGAGGTCAGTTTAGATCAGTTGGAGCGGGACATTCAAGAACGCGATACCCGCGACAGTACCCGCGCCTTGGCACCCCTACGAAAGGCAGCCGATGCCATCGAGATCCAAACCGACGGTCTGAGTATTGCCGAAGTCACTGCACAAATTGTCAGCCTTTATCATCAAAAGCTGTCTGTGCCTGTCTAGCAAATGCTTTCAAATTGCACGGTTTAACAAAAATGTCAAGAGCTGTAAAAACTAACTTTGTTACCCGGATTGACTTTCGGTTGGTTAGTATTTTGCTGTAGCCTGCAACCAACAGGGCGGACTTCACTGCCCTGTTCAACAAACAAGCAATTAACGATAAATGATATAGTTTCTGATCTTTTAGCGCTCTAGACAGTAACTCTAGAGACGAACAAAGGACAGCAGACGCACGTCCTCTAGCTAGCAGTCATGCTGACGCCAGTCGCGCCGCTAGCTGTGAAGAAATTTTTGAGAAGCATGGTATCTAGAAGTGGCGGAAAAACTGTGAATTGCCGCCCTGATGAAAGGAGGAGTGGAGGGGACTTAACGTGGCAAAGTATGACCGATCGGTCTGGCGGGAAAAAATAACATTAATTGCTCTGGCTGCGGCTGCTAGTAGTTTTATCGCTGGTCTCATGTTGCCAGTAAACCAACAAGGTAGCGATCCAGGGATTCTTCTATCCGCCACTGAAAAAATGGGGCATCACACCCTAGACAAAAGTGGCATTGATATCCAAGCCTTAAAGGCGCAGCGAGATGAGGCGTTTATAAAGGTTTTCGCTCGATTGGAACAGGAAGCACAAGACAGACGCCTGACGTTTTCTGCGCCTACGCAATTTCAGGGAAAAACCTTTCGGGAAGTAAAATTAAGCAGCAAAGAGAAAGTCATCGCCCTGACATTTGATGACGGCCCTTGGCCTAAAAGCACGTTGGAAGTGCTGGAAATCCTCAAGAAAAATAACATCAAGGCAACGTTCTTTATGGTGGGGAAGAACGTGAAAAATTTTCCCCCTTTGGCGCGTCAGGTTGCCGTGGATGGTCACGCGATTGGTAATCATACTTGGAGCCACCTTTACCATTATTTCAACGAAGCTGGAGCTTCCAGTGAAATTGACCGTACATCTGACATGATTTATCAAACTACAGGCATCAAGACAACTCTATTTCGTCCACCCGGTGGTCATCTTAAAAATGGATTAGCTGCCTACGCCCATAAGAAAAACTACGCGGTTGTAATGTGGTCTTCTGACTCAAGAGACTATAGCCGTCCTTCGGTGCCAATATTCCTCAAGCAGGCGCTAGCAGGAATCACATCAGGCGGAATTGTCTTGATGCACGACGGAGGAGGCAATCGCGACCATACGGTGCGGGCTTTACCACAACTAATCGCCGAATACAAAAAGCGTGGCTACAGGTTTGTCACCGTGCCAGAATTGATGGAGATGCAAGACAAAGAAGTTAAGTTGGCAGCCGCTGCTAAACCAGCTCCTCCGAAAGCTCAACCGGCTGTTCCCAAAACTGAATAAAGGAGTATAGCGTTGTAGCAGGCATTTATAGAATTTATAGAGAAAGAATTTCTTCTCTATGATGCTTGTAAGGGGAACCGCCAGGTTCCCCTTAACTTTTTACTGTACCGAGCTAAGCACCTTTTCTGGTGTTGCTTCAGGATTGGCTTCTGGAGAATCAGCCTCGGAGGGAGGCACGACCTGCCAGAACTTGGGTAGATACTCAGCCCAGTTGGCTAGAATATGCTTCGCCTTCTGGCTACCCGCACGTTCGGCGTGCAGCTCAATCAGCTCTTTGAGTTGTCGCTCACCCGCAGGTGTCCTGACTCGTTGCAGCTTGACAATTTCTGGATTTACCTTCGATGTAAAGCTGCCATCCTCATCTAGGAAGTAAGCTAAACCCCCGGTCATTCCAGCTCCCACGTTGCGCCCTACTTTGCCCAAGACGACAATCGCGCCGCCAGTCATGTATTCGCAACAGTGGTCGCCTGCACCTTCGATCACTGCCATACCCTTGGAATTGCGAACGGCAAAGCGCTCACCGGCTTGACCATTGGCAAGCATGATGCCGCCCGTGGCACCGTAGAGACACGTATTGCCGACAATCACGTTCTGGGCTGGATCGTAGGTGGCTGCTTGGGGCGGCTTGATGACAATTTCGCCACCATGCATCCCCTTGCCCACGTAGTCATTTGCCTCGCCTTCCAGGTTGAGGGTGATGCCAGGGAGGTTGAAGGCACCAAAACTTTGACCCACAGTGCCTTGGAAGTTGAGGGTAATAGTACCACTCCAGCCGGTGTTGCCATATTGAGATGCGATCGCTCCGGCAATCCTCGCCCCAATCGTCCGGTCTGTATTCACCACGGTTATAGTTTTGGTGACGCTCGTAGAGAAAGCGATCGCATCCTTAATTTCCGGATCGTTGAGCAGTTGATCGTCCAAAACTGGGCCATTGCTATGAACTGGGTCGTGAACCAGCCAGGAACGGTCTTCACGGGTATCGGGCAGACGGGTAATGCAATCTAGATTCAGCGCCTGTGTCTTGGTGAGTTCCGTTGGGCGTACCTTCAAGAGGTCGGCTCGACCAATGATGTCGTTGAGCGACCGATATCCCAACCGCGCCAACAGACTCCGCACTTCTTGTGCCGCAAAGTAGAAGAAGTTGACGACGTGTTCTGGCATTCCGGGGAAGCGCTTCCGCAAGTTTTCTTGCTGAGAAGCTACGCCTACGGGGCAGTTATTGGTGTGGCAAATCCGCGCCATGATACATCCTTCAGCAATCATGGCAATCGAGCCGAAGCCGTATTCTTCTCCGCCCATTAAAGCGGCGATGACTACATCCCAGCCGCTCTTGAAGCCACCGTCTACTCGCAGAATCACGCGATCGCGCAAGCTGTTTTCCATCAGGACGCGATGCACTTCGGTTAACCCCAGTTCCCAAGGGCTTCCGGCGTGCTTAATCGACGACAGCGGAGAAGCGCCCGTACCCCCATCGTGACCGGATATCTGGATAATATCGGCATTTGCTTTGGCCACCCCAGCCGCAACCGTACCGATGCCGACTTCTGCCACCAGCTTCACCGATACCCCCGCTTTCGGGTTAATTTGGTGCAGGTCAAAAATTAACTGCGCCAAATCTTCAATTGAATATATATCGTGGTGCGGCGGCGGCGAAATCAACGTCACCCCAGGTTTGGAACGGCGCAGCATGGCGATGTAAGGGCTAACTTTTGTCCCTGGTAGCTGACCGCCTTCTCCCGGCTTGGCACCTTGGGCGATTTTGATTTCAATCTGCTTGGCGTTCATCAGGTACTCAGGGGTGACGCCAAAGCGACCGCTAGCGACCTGCTTAATCGCAGAAGAAGCTGTATCCCCATTCCTTAACCCTTTCAGATGCGGCAATACCTGGGAATGACCCATTTCATCGACATCATCGAGGACTTTGTAACGCACCGGGTCTTCGCCGCCTTCACCGGAGTTGGATTTACCGCCGATGCGGTTCATGGCGATCGCCAGGGTTTCGTGCGCTTCCCGCGACAACGCCCCTAGAGACATCCCACCTGTGGCGAAACGCTTGAAAATTTCCTCTACTGACTCTACTTCTGCCAGTGGGATAGGGGCGCGATCGCTCTCCAAATCCAGCAAATCTCTGAGCGCCGTTACGGGTCGCCCTTGCAAGTGCTTTTGATAAACTTCGTAGTGGTCGTACTGCGGATTCTTCACCGCCTGATGCAGCGCCTTGGCAATTTCTGGGCTGTTCATGTGGTACTCGCCCCCCGGACGATACTGCACAAAGCCACAGTTCTCCAGCTTTTTGCGCGGCACTTCTGGGAAAGCCGCCGAATGGAAGGACATCACTTCTTGGGCAAGTTCTGCCACGCTCAAGCCACCGAGGCGCGACGCCGTCCCGGCAAAACCGAGCTTCAGCAAATCTGCGCCAATGCCAATTGCCTCAAAAATTTGTGCCCCTTGATAGCTAGACAGCAGAGAAATCCCCATTTTTGAGAGAATTTTCAACAATCCAGCTTCTACCGCTTTGCAGTAATTTTTTTGTGCCTGCTCTAAGCTAATACTCTTGATTCTGCCCCGCTGCATCATATTTTGCGTCTTGCTATCGCTCCACCAATGACGCACGGTTTCCAGAGACAGATAAGGACAAACCGCAGAAGCACCGTAGCCAATCAGACAACCAAAGTGATGCGTACTCCAGCACTGAGCGGTATCGACGATCAGAGATGCCCTAGTCCGCAGACCCTGCCGGATCAAGTGGTGGTGTACTGCTCCCACAGCTAACAGCGGTGGAATATAGCTAGATTCGGCACTAATACCATTGAGGACGCGATCGCTTAAAATTACGATCTCTTTCCCAGCACGGACTGCTTGTGCCGCTGCTTCGCATAAGCTTCTAACCGCTGCCTCTAGACCTTCTGGCCCTTTCTCAATTTCAAATAGCGTTGAGAACTGCTCTGTCTGGAAAGAGGAAGCCCGGATTTGCTCTAGTTGTGCTTCGTTCAGAA
Organism: Coleofasciculus sp. H7-2; assembly: GCF_042747725.1. Taxonomy (NCBI): domain Bacteria; kingdom Bacillati; phylum Cyanobacteriota; class Cyanophyceae; order Coleofasciculales; family Coleofasciculaceae; genus Coleofasciculus; species Coleofasciculus sp. H7-2. Next base: position 19,229 of record NZ_JBHZGO010000077.1, on the reverse strand, counting down.
CCGGAGATTCTAACTTCAGCAACCGGGCATACTCCGGTTTCACTTCCAAGAGATTTCCCCGCATCCCTAAAGAAACCGACAGCGACATCACCATACCCTCGCGCAGGGGGTCAATTGCCGGATTCGTTACCTGGGCGAAGCGCTGCTTGAAATAGTCATAAAGCAAATGCGGCTTTTGTGAAAGCACTGCTAAGGGAATGTCATCTCCCATACAGAATGTCGGTTCTTTCCCAGAAGACGCCATCTCCTCAATCACCATTTCCACATCTTCGGTGGTGTAGCCAAAGGCAATTTGCTGGCGCAGTAAAGTTTGACTATCCAGCTTCGTTTCTTGTGCAAAAGGCTCCGCTGCCAGATTTTGTCGGTAAGATGCCAGCCACTCCCCATAAGGCTTAGCGGCGGCAATCTGTTCTTTAATCTCCCAATTTTTCTGAACTTGGTGGGTTTGCAGATCGACTGCGATCATTTGACCTGGCCCCAAGCGGCCTTTTTCTAGAATGTCAGCTTCTGGTAAGTCGATAACACCAGCTTCCGAAGCGACGACGACATATCCATCCCGCGTGATGCTATATCGAGCCGGTCGCAAGCCGTTGCGGTCGAGAGTCGCGCCTACTTTTTTGCCATCGCTGAATACCAACAAGGCTGGGCCATCCCAAGCTTCCTGAAGTCCACTGTAGTATTCGTAAAAATCAACAATTTCCGGACGATTCGCCAACTCTGGCTGATTTTGGTACGCCTCTGGCACCATGATCGTCAAGGCTTCCAGGGGACTCCGACCCGTGCGTACCAGCAACTCTAGCACGTTGTCGAGGGTTGCCGAGTCGCTGTTATCGAGATGAACGAGTGGCTTCAGGTCGTTGATGCGTTCTCCCCAAAGCGGGTGCTTTAGCTCTGCCTCTCGCGCCATCATCCAGTTAATATTCCCCAACAGCGTATTAATTTCGCCGTTGTGCCCCAAAAGTCGCATCGGTTGAGCGAGGGGCCATTTAGGCATGGTGTTGGTGCTGAAGCGTCGGTGATATACCGCAAAAGCACTCTTATAAGCTGGGTTTTTTAAATCTGTATAAAATTCTCCCAGCACGGCGGAGCGCACCATGCCCTTATAGACAATCGTGCGATTAGAAAACGAACATACGTAAAAATCCTCAGACCCTTTGAGTTTGAGGTCGCTATTAGTTTTAAGCGCCGATCCGATCCGGCGGCGAACCAGATATAACTGCCGTTCTAGTTCATCTCCCTGTAAATGGGTCGAGGTACAAACCAGTTGCTCTATTCGTGGCTGGTTTTCTCGCGCCTGTACCCCTAACACCTGGGGCTGACAAGGCACTTCTCGCCACCCCAGTACAGTTAATTTTTCCTGTTCGAGAGTTTTCTGAACAATGTCCTTGGCTATGCTGGCGGCTTCGGCATCTTGGGGTAAAAAGACCATTGCTACCCCTGTCTGCTCGGTAGGCGGCATTTCCCTGCCCTGAGTCGCCAACCATTCCCCCAACACTTCCCACGGAATGGCGGTCATCAAACCGGCTCCATCCCCAGAATCCCGATCGGCACTGCAACCGCCTCGATGTTCCAGACAAGTCAAGGCAGACAAAGCCTTCTCGACTAATTCATGCTCTGGCGTTCCCTTTGGGTTGGCAATGAAGCCGACGCCGCAGGCATCCCGCTCCTCTACCAACCATCGTGGGCCAGGAGAGGTTTCTGCCCCCTTTAGCGCTCCCTGTAATTGTTGATTATCATTCACACTCCTGTTCTCCATGAGCTGATCCACGTTTTTCCTTTACTTACCGATCTAAATTTCCCGTTCTCAGGTTGTTAACCCTGTGGCAAGACTGTACTAAACAACCGGATTCAAAATTGTCAAATTATGACAAAACTCGTCATCAATGTATTTAAACACTCATTTCAGTCTTCTCTCGCCGAGACTAGGTGATGCCTCCAAAGTCTAACTATCTATATCTAGATGCCATTTGACCATGAAGGCTGCAACTAAATGACACTACTACTTTTTCTACTTTTTTGCGCTAGAGCCAAGGGTGACAAAACTTGTTGCCAGAGCGATCGCTCTGGCAAGGTGCTGTTAAGAACCTCGTTCTAACCCGATTCCTATCCCAGCAGTCTGCAAGAGTGACGGATTAGACATCTTATCATTTTTTAAAGACGCCTAACATAAATCCCCGACGCCGGTCAAGGGACTGATAAGCGTCCACAAGACATAGAGCCAGGACAAACAATTTGTAGGGGCTATCGTCAACACCAAGTCTAGCCTGGGCTATGTCTTTAGCCGCTACATTGAGAGCGAATACTTCGCCCTATTGAGTTGTTGAATAAAGCGTCTTTCCGAACCCTGCGGTTATGCTTTTTATTATGAAGCTAAAAAAGCGGGCTTGAGAAGATAAAGTCATTGTTTTTTGATAGTTGTGCTGCTGACGCGCTGGGTTACTTTAGAAGTCTTGATGTAGACACGCATCCAGCGTTATCCAGGTGTATGGCACTACGCCCCTACAGAAGAGCCGCCCTATTTATTGATGTTGTCGAATGATCAGGAGAACGACGTCACAGAGTGAGACGTTCGATGGTGTGGTGGGGATAATTGCCCCCGGTCGCCTAATCGCTTTCTCGCTCCCGTCCATTATTGCCCTCACAGTTTACATAGCCACTTCTTCCCCGGTCGGAATCACCAAAGAGCCGGTGTTAAAGGCACCGGAGAGGGAAAAGAGCCAGATAGCACTACCGATTGCCAAGCAGATGCCCGTAGCCCCTCAGAGGTCCCCCAAAGGATTACAGACCTATGCCGCTCTCAGCAGCTCCTCGCCCAACGGGTTGTCCCGTCAAGTATCGCCGGTTGCAGCTCCCATCGGGGGACTTCAAAAATTACCGGCACGGGAATTGCCCCTAACTACACAGGCGTTGGTGCCTTCAGCATCGCCTCAGGTCTATCGCCAGGGTTATCAGGTTTCGATCAATGGTCGCACCTTGCCAGCCACTTGGAGTCAGTGGCGGCTGGGAGCGTCTGTCCGCACCGGAATTAGCGACGCCGGAATGACCCAAACATTGGGGGTAGAGCTTTTAAACACTGGGGATGTTACCAGACAGCCGGTGCAGTGGTTTTCCCAACCCGCAACACAGCCGCTAATGTTGGCGACGCAGGCAGTGGGGTCGTATCGCTATCTAGATATTACCGATTTCGCCCAGAGAGCGGGTTGGCAGCTTGAGGTAAAGGGCACCAAGCTCTTGATTTCCTCTCAGCCAGCGCAAGTGGCAGATATTCAACCAACGCTGCAACCGAGGGGTTCGCGCATGACGATCGATCTCGATCGCTCGACTCCGTGGCAAGTCAGGAAAAAAGGTCGGGAATTAGTCGTCACAATGGATGCAGCCGCTGCTCCAGCTCTCCTCCAGCGTTTTTCTCTCCTTTCACCAGCACAGCTGCCACAGGCACTGAAGCAAGGGAAAGGAGAGAAGGACAGGGAAACAGAAGGAGATATTCCCTCGATGGTTCCATCTCCCCATCGCTGGAAATTACCCGCTCCTGTGGTGAAATCGATTCAGAACCAAACCCAAATCCGCATCAACATTCCAGCAGGTTTGTCTCCTCGCTTTTCCACCTTACCCAACCCCAATCGATTGATTATCGATTTTCTACCAGAGGCGATGGTAGAGCGAGATATTCTCTGGGCGAAAGGAATCCGCTGGCGACAGCAGTATGTGAGCTTGGGTTCTTCCCGATTTCCGGTGGTCGGGCTGACACTGAATCTCCGTCTTCAGGAGGATGTAAACTTGCCCTTTTTTAAACTTAAACCGATCTGGAGCCATCCCTCGAAGATGGTGGGAGTCGGTCTCCTGAGCGAGACAGCCGAGATGTGGCACGCCTCGGCGGCAGTCAACGGGGGCTTTTTTAATCGCAAGAACCAGCTGCCTTTAGGCGCAATTCGGCGGGATGGGCGATGGTTATCCGGGCCGATTTTGAATCGAGGCGCGATCGCCTGGAATGATACGGGAGCTGTGAAAATCGGGCGTCTGGCTCTCCAAGAAACTTTAATTACCGCAACGGGGGCGCGTTTACCAATTCTTTTCCTCAACAGTGGCTACGTCAAGGCAGGAATTTCCCGCTATACCCCGGAGTGGGGAGCGACCTACGCGCCTCTAATTGATGATGAAATCATTGTCGTTGTTCAGAACAACCAAGTCACCAGCCTTCTAGCTGGAGGGATTGCGGGTAAAAATGCCTTTCCCATTCCCCGCAATGGTTTCTTACTCACCCTACGAGCCAACCGAGGGCCAGCAGGTTCCCTCCCTCTCGGCACGAAAGTACGGGTAGAGGGCGCTACTGTCCCTGATGACTTTAACCGCTACCCGCACATTGTTGGTGCTGGCCCTCTTTTGTTGCAAAATCGGCAAATTGTGCTAGATGCCAAAGGCGAGCAATTTAGCGACGCCTTCGATCGGCTTGCCGCAATTCGCAGTGCGATTGGAACGACCGCAGACGGCAACCTGATGATTGTTACCGTTCACAATCGCACTGGTGGAACCGGACCTACCTTGAGAGAAATGGCTGCCCTGATGCAAAAAATGGGTGTTATTGACGCCCTCAACCTCGACGGTGGCAGCTCTACCAGCCTCTACTTGGGGGGACAACTCCTGGATCGCCCTCCCTCCACTGCCGCCCGCGTTCACAACGGTCTTGGCATCTTCCTCCAGCCTCGCCGGTAGTCACTGACTTAGGAATTATTGACGATTTAGCCAATTTGTCAACCGTTAAAACTTCTATGAAGACTTGATGTAGATTGCTGGAATTCCGTAGTTTACGGTTACAGCAGCCCGGTTTGATTTGTTATGTTTGGCAAAGATTGCCTCAATGTGTCAGCGATCGCTCAAAAGAATCGTCCATTCTCAAAATGTATTCACTATGCTGATAAAGCAGCGGTTTTAAGGAGAAACACCAATGGCTCAGGCGCAAGAAATTTCTCAAACTTCTGTCTTACCCTTACCCAGTTCGATAACCACCAGCGGAATTGCTGCAACGGAATTGCGTCCTTGGGGTTCTTTCACGATTCTGGAAGAAGGGCGAGGCTACAAAATTAAGCGCATTGAAGTGAAGCCTGGTCACCGGCTCAGCCTGCAAATGCACTACCACCGCAGCGAACACTGGATCGTGGTTTCAGGCACAGCGAAGGTTGTTTGTGGCGATAGAGAACTGACCCTTAGCAGTAATCAATCGACCTATGTTCCTCAATGCCACACGCATCGCCTAGAAAATCCTGGTGTGATTCCTCTGGTATTAATCGAAGTTCAGAATGGGGAATATCTAGGAGAAGATGACATCGTTCGTTTTCAAGATGACTACTCCCGCAGTCAGCAGGCGGCAAAAAAGTAGGCTAGCGTTAAAATTGGGTAGCTAGTCGATCGACTGCCCGGTTTCAGTATTTTTTTGAAAGCAAATTTCTAGGGCGTTCTTCCATAATCATGTGGGAGTCGCCCTAGATTGTTTCCTGAAGGTGTGCGATCGCGCCGACGTGAATTTTATCAATTGTTGCACTTCCAAGGCTCTTGTCACTCCTGGACGAGTCAGGAGTCATCTAAAGCGAGATGAGTGTTTCTACTCTGTTAGGCAATCGGTGAAACTGGAAAAGTTTCCTGATTTCTCTGGCAGAGGTAGCGGTCAGGCGTTAAAACATCTAAGGCTGGCAAGCAAAACCAGAGCCTTGGGGACTAATCTAGAATAACTGCCAGAACACTGCATCTACCTCATGCTGGGAAAAACGCTCAGTGGTCGCTACCAAATAATCAAACACTTGGGAGGCGGAGGGTTTGGTCAAACTTACCTTGCCGAAGATCAGCAGCTACCGGGCAATCCACAATGTGTCGTTAAGCAACTCAAACCCAAGGCTAGCGATTCATTAACTTTGGAGGTAGCCAGACGTTTATTCGATCGGGAAGTTCAAGTTCTCTATCGCTTAGGCAATCACGATCAAATTCCTCAACTTTTAGCTCATTTTGAGGATGAGCAAGAGTTTTATTTAGTACAAGAATTCATCGAAGGCGATGAACTCAAACAAGAATTACCCGTTGGGAAGCAACTGAGTCAGGACTTAGTCATTGTCCTTTTACAAGACCTCTTAGAAATCTTAGCGTTTGTCCATCAGCAAGATGTCATCCACCGGGATATTAAGCCGTCAAATTTAATCAGGCGCAAGCAAGATGGCAAATTAGTCTTGATTGATTTTGGAGCCGTTAAAGAAGTCGGCACTCAGACAGTCAGTTCCCCAGGGGAGACAACTTTAACGGTGGTTATTGGTTCGCCCGGTTATATGGCGAACGAACAACTCAGCGGCAAACCCCGATTCAGCAGTGATATTTATGCTGTAGGGATGCTGGGAATCCAAGCCCTCACCGGATTACCGCCATCCCAACTGCCAGAAGACTCCAAAACCAGTGAAATTTTATGGCGCGATCGCCTGTCGGTCGGGACGCGGTATACCGTGCCCCTACTAGACGTTTTAGACAAGATGGTGCGCTATGACTACCGCCAACGCTACCAAACAGCAATAGAAGCTTTGCAGGCGCTCCAGCAGCTCAATAATGATGTAGTAACGCAGCTGATGACACCCTCTACTGATAACGTCAGGTCATCACCTACTGCTGCTTTGCTACCCGTCACGCAGACTCTGTCGATTCAAATCTCATCAGCAGTGCAACCGAAAAACCAGAATTATTCTGTTGCCACATCGGTCATTCCAAAAGCGCCACCAAAGCCTGATAAAGAAGGTATTTCTACTATCCATAAGGCTCCTGTACTGCTAAAAATTGGCGCGGGTATTGCCACAGCTCTAGTTCTGACAGTAGGAATTTTCTATTTTCAAAAACCTCATAGCATTGGAGAAAAACCACAAGAAATTGCTTTAGTCAATACTCTCCCCGGTCATGCAGGCGGCGTTACATCGATTGCACTTAGCCCGGATGGTCAGTTCCTTGTCAGTAGCAGTCTCGACCAGACGATTAAGATTAGAAACATCCGCACCAAAGAAATCATTCACACGCTGACTGGGCATTCAGGATATGTTTATTCTGTTGCCATCAGCTCGGATGGTCAGACCCTCGTTAGCGGGAGTGCCGATAAAACGATTAAGGTGTGGAACCTGCAAACGGGGGAACTGCTTCGCACCCTGAGGGGGCATTCGGGGGATGTGTATTCCGTTGCGATTAGCCGAGATGGTCGGACACTTGTTAGCGGTAGTCAGGACAAGACCATCAAGGTGTGGAACCTGCAAACGGGTGAATTGGTACGAACTCTGATCGGTATAAAAGAAGGGCTAGATGAGGGAGTTCGTGATGTTGCCATTAGCCCAGATGGACAAACGCTGGTCAGCAGTAACGTTTATGACATCAATGTGTGGAATTTGGAGACGGGTGAACTGCGCCGCACCTTTGGGGGGCATATAGAGGCAGTGAAGACGATTGCGATTAGCTCGAATGGTGAAACCCTAGCGAGTGGCAGTCCAGATGGAACTACAAAATTGTGGAATCTAGAAACAGGCGAACTGCTGAATACGTTTCCTCATGGATCTAGATTGCCGAATGGCTCTTTTTCCGGGAGGGTGTATGCGGTTGCCCTCAGTCCAGATGGTCAGACGCTCTTTAGTGGCAGTGGTACTGGGGAAAACAGCCTCAAATTGTGGAATCTGCGGACTGGAGAATTGATTCGCACCCTGACGGGGCATTCCAACACCATTTTCGCAATTGCCATTAGTCCGGATGGGCAGACGATTTACAGTAGCAGTCTGGACGGAACCATTAAGGTTTGGCGCGTGCCCTAAAGCACTCAGTAGGGTGGGGAAATAAAGGTGAGGAAACAAGGGTGAGGAAAGCGATCGCGCACTCCATGGATTTCCCGGTTCCCAAGGCTAAACTATCAGACAACTACACTGTACAAATGTCATGCTGGGAAAAACGCTCAGTGGTCGCTATCACATCGTCAAACACTTGGGATGCGGGGGTTTTGGTCAAACTTACCTTGCTGAAGATCGGCAGCTACCAGGCAATCCACTGTGTGTCGTTAAGCAACTCAAACCCAAGGCTAGCGATCCCTTAACTTTGCAGGTATCGCGCCGTTTATTCGATCGAGAAGCCCAAGTCCTTTACAAGTTGGGCAAACACGATCAAATTCCCCAACTTTTGGCTCATTTTGAACAAGAGCAAGAGTTTTATTTAGTACAAGAATTCATCGAAGGGCATGAACTCAAGCAAGAATTACCCGTTGGCAAGCAGCTGAGTGAAAATCAGGTAATCACTCTCTGCGGAGACATTTTAAAAATATTAGAATTTGTCCATCAGCAAGATGTCATTCACCGCGATATCAAACCCTCAAATTTAATGAGGCGCAAACAAGATGGAAAGATAGTTTTAATTGACTTTGGGGCAGTTAAACAAGTTAGCGCTCAAAAAACTAATGAAGGGAACACAACTTTAACGGTTGCGATTGGTTCACCCGGTTACATGGCGAACGAACAACTCGGTGGCAAACCGCGATTTTGCAGCGATATCTATGCAGTGGGAATGATTGGTATCCAAGCGATTACAGGGATACAGCCCAGCCAGTTACCAGAAGATTCTACAACAGGCGAAATTATTTGGCGAGATAAGGTGCAAGTCAGCCAACAGTTCGCAGACGTTTTAGACAAAATGGTGCGCTATGATTATCGCCACCGCTATCAAACCGCAACAGAAGCTTTGCAAGCGTTTGAGTTAGTCAATTCCCAAATAGCAACGCAAACTTATAATAATATCTCTACCCATAAGCCAAGTCTGCCAGTAGATGCTATCCAAGCAATCGTCACGTCTACATTACCACCGCAAATTTCGCCATCTGAGGGGCAAATAAACCTGGATACTGCTGCCAATTTATCGCGTTCTCAGGTAGATTCACCAAAAAGTAATGTTGGTGTTGCTACTTCTAAAAATCAATCTCGTCGTTTGATGAAAATTGGAGCAGGTATTACCACGGCTTTAGCTTTGACAGCAGGAATTTCCTTCTTTTACAAAAATAATAATCTATTACCGCTATTGCAACCAGCAAATAGTTCCTGGAATCGGGTGGAAAATATTTCTTTAGTCTATACCCTTTCAGAACAAGGCTCGGTTGAGGCTCTCGCTATCAGTGCGGATGGACAGTTTCTCGCCAGTCGCAGCAGTAATGACAACACCATTAAGCTATGGAATTTAGGTGATGGAAAACTACTGTATACACTCGCTGATGCCAAAGGTAATCCTGATAATGGACTTGCCTTTAGTTCAGATGGAAAAATCTTAGCTAGTGCTACTCGTGACAACACTGTTAAACTTTGGAATCCCCACACGGGAAAAGCACTACCTCCACTGACTGGTCATTCAGACTGGGTTAATTCTATTGCCTTTAGTTCGGATGGTCAGACTCTCGCTAGCGGTAGTCGGGATAAAACAATTAAATTCTGGAATCTAAGCACAGGAAAACTGCTGCGTACCCTTACCGATCCTGCCAACGAAGCGGTTGAATTCGTTGCTTTTAGCCCGAATAGTCAAACAATTGCTAGTAGTAATTACCACTCAATTAAGTTGTGGAATCTGCAAGGCGGACACCTGGAAAAGACTATTTTTGATTCTAAAAATCGCGGTGGAGAAATAGTCGCCTATAGCCCAGATGGACAGAAAATTATTAGCAGTATTGGAAACACTATTAGCTTATGGGAACTAGGGAATCTTCCGAACAGTTGTGAGGATATACAACCATGTCAGCCTACACGCACTTTCACTCATTCAGATAGGATTGTGTCCTTCGCTATTAGCCGGGATGGTCAAACTTTAGCTAGTGCTAGTTGGGACAAAACGATTAAGCTATGGAATTTGCAATCAGGGCAACTGAAAAGCACTATCCCCAATCGTTCAGCCTCTGTTGATGCTGTCACCTTCAGTCCAGATGGGAAAGTTCTCGTCAGTGCTGGAGGCGGAAAAATTAAAGTTTGGCGATCGCCTTAAAGTAATATTGTGGCGGCAAAGCAAGCGATCGCCTTAAAACATATACCTGTTGTGTGCCAACTATTCAAATACCGGGGGCCATAATTGAGAAATCGAAATTTCCCAACCAGGAAATAACTCTGGAATCGTGAGCTTATCTTCATCAGCCAGCACTACCGACTCACTGCTGGGACGATAAACTGTACAAGTCAGCTGATCTGGATCGATCAGTCTCCCCACCCGCGCCCCAAGGGTCAGAAATAACTGAATTTTCTCTTCTAAAGGACGAATGCGGTCACTTTTGGATTTGATCTCTACCACCAAGTCTGGAACCAGTTTGGCAAAGTCGCGCACGGTTTTCCTGAGTCGAAGAGCCGAAACAAACGAAACATCTAGTGCCCGCAAGTCTGTATTGGACATAATAAACCCACCACTAGAATCAAACACCCTTCCCAGTCGGTGAGGCTTAACCCAATTACCTAAAAGTCTGATGAACTCAGCACCGATTTCGCTAGATTCTATATCAGATGGCTCCATGACGACAATATTCCCGTCCTGTAATTCCAGTTGGTAATCGAGATCGCTTTCTTGCAGCTTTTCTTGCAGTCTTTCTAAATCTTGGATAGTTAGACTCATGGGAACCCTCTCATGCACTTATCTGAGGCTATGGCTATCGTATCCTCAATTTCTGAACCTACAATTTGCCAAAATGGTATTGTGAACCATTTAACGAAACAATTGACTCAGCGCCCTATTTATCTCGATTGCCACGCGACGACACCTCTTGATGAGCGGGTGTTAGCGGCAATGCTGCCTTACTTTACCGAGCATTTTGGCAACCCTGCCAGTATCACCCATATCTACGGCTGGGAAGCGGAAGCGGCTGTCAAACAAGCTAGAGCAATTTTGGCAGATGCTATCAACGCCACACCGGAAGAAATTGTCTTTACCAGCGGTGCGACGGAGGCGAATAATTTAGCGATTAAGGGTGTCGCGGAAGCTTATTTTCAAAAAGGACGCCACATTATTACCGTAGAGACGGAACATAACGCGGTTCTTGACCCTTGTGATTATTTGCGATCGCTTGGCTTCGAGGTGACTTTCCTTCCAGTCCAAAGTGATGGACTAATTGATTTAACCCAGTTAGAGAAAGCGATTCGTCCCGACACGATTTTAGTTTCGGTGATGGCGGCGAATAACGAAATTGGGATTATACAACCGTTGGCAGAAATTGGGGCAATTTGTCGCCAGCATCAGGTACTTTTCCATACCGATGCAGCCCAAGCAATTGCCAAAATTCCCCTAGATGTAGCGGCGATGAACATTGATTTGATGTCAATGACTGCCCATAAAGTCTATGGCCCTAAAGGAATCGGCGCTCTTTACGTTCGACGCCGCAACCCTAGAGTCCAAATGGCACCACAGCTGCATGGAGGTGGACATGAGCGGGGGATGCGCTCTGGGACTCTTTATACACCGCAAATTGTCGGGTTTGCCAAGGCAGTAGAACTGGGACTTTCGGAAATGGAATCAGAGACGCAACGCCTCGTCCAGTTGCGGGAACGCCTGTGGCAGCAACTGAGCGGTTTGGCAGGTATTCATTTGAATGGGCATCCTACCCAGCGACTACCGGGAAACCTTAACATCAGTGTCGAGGGTGTAGATGGAGCGGCGCTATTGCTGGGATTGCAGCCAGTGGTGGCGGTGTCTTCTGGATCGGCTTGTACCTCACTCAAAGTGTCTCCCTCTCACGTCCTGACGGCGCTGGGGCGCTCGGAACTGCTGGCTTATGCGTCGGTGCGGTTTGGGATTGGGCGGCAGAATACACAGGAGGAGATCGAGCGAGTAGCACAGCACGCGATCGCTACGATTTCCAGCCTGCGTAGGCAAGCTTCGATTGTTGGTTAGGCGACCCAATTGTGCAAACTTAGGCTAACAAAGTTCCAGCTAACACCATTGCCAATCTAAGTTACGTCCGATCGGAGTAACAGCGCGATATAATACATCACAATAGAAGCAATTGCGGATCGAGGCTCCATTGGGTTGCCCCTCGTGTGAACCTATCATGGTGGCCCTCGCGCAGCTAGCTTTTCTTTGAGACTTTCTGTTCATTCTTGGCAAAGTCCAGCGTTCAACCTTTTTGAAAAAGGATGGCACTGGCAACTTAAATTCATCGGGGAAGAGTTGACCCAGCTTGTCGGTTACTGATTCCAGTGACTATGGGCGATCGCACCAATATTTCTCTCTAGGTAGGGGCGGGTGCGAGAATCTATCCCTGCTGTCATTGAACCAGAAGGTAAAACAAAACCGGCCCGTACAAAGTTGTTTCTGGCTGACACTGTTATTTTTTTTGAGCAAAAGTAAGAGTCACCTCGAAAGGATGAAGGATGTGGGGCGTAGACCGAAGGTCTTCTCGAAGAGCAGCCCTTCGTTGTACCCCGAAGGGTACGGAAGGATAGATGAATACATTCCGCCTTCTGCCAGTGAGCAACTTCCGCCTGTCTGTTGTGCCTAAGCTTGCTGCAAATTTTGAGGAAATTGAATGCCAAAGCAAATTATCATCGCCGAGCAGCATCGAATCGCTGCCGTATTTTGGGAAGATCAAATTCAAGAACTCGTGGTTGCGACTGGCAACCATCAAGTTGGAGACATTTATCTTGGCGTTGTCGAAAATGTCTTACCTGGGATAGATGCCGCATTTGTCAACATTGGAGATACAGAGCGCAATGGCTTTATCCATGTTACAGACTTGGGGCCGTTGCGGCTAAAACGCTCTGCCGGTGCGATTACAGAACTGCTGACACCCCAGCAGAAAGTCTTGGTACAAGTGATGAAAGAGCCGACGGGGAACAAAGGCCCCCGGCTTACCGGAAACGTCAGCTTACCCGGACGCTATGTAGTGTTGATGCCTTTCGGGCGGGGTGTGAGTCTCTCCCGGCAAATCAAGAGTGAAAGCGAACGCAACCGCCTGAGAGCGTTAGCGGTTCTGATTAAACCCGCAGGCATGGGGCTTATCGTGCGGACAGAAGCGGAAGGACGCTCGGAAGAAGCCATCATTGAAGATTTGGAGTCTCTGCAAAAACAGTGGGAGGCAATTCAGCAAGAGGTAAACTCCACCAGGGCACCGGCGCTGTTGAATCGGGACGATGATTTTATTCAGCGCGTCCTGCGGGATATGTACAGTGCGGAAGTCAATCGCATCGTGGTAGATTCCCATACTGGAGTCAAGCGAGTCAAGCAATACTTACTTAGCTGGAGCGGAGGGCGATCGCCTGAAGGGGTTTTGATCGACCATCACCGCGAGCGTCTCCCAATTTTAGAATACTTCCGCGTCAATGCCGCCATTCGAGAAGCCCTCAAGCCCAGAGTCGATCTTCCTTCCGGTGGCTACATTATCATTCAGCCGACGGAAGCATTGACGGTCATAGATGTCAACTCCGGTTCCTTCACCCGCTCCGCAACAGCCCGCGAAACCGTTTTGTGGACAAACAGCGAGGCAGCAACGGAAATTGCCCGCCAACTGCGGCTTCGGAATATCGCTGGTGTGATTATTGTTGACTTTATTGACATGGATCAGCGGCGAGACCAGCTGCAAGTGCTGGAACACTTTAATAAGGCACTGAAAGTAGATAAAGCAAGACCGCAGATTGCTCAACTCTCAGAACTCGGCTTAGTAGAACTGACCCGCAAGCGCCAAGGTCAAAATATTTACGAATTGTTTAGTCAGGCGTGTCCGACCTGCGGCGGCTTGGGGCATCAGGTTCGCCTACCCGGAGAGCTTCCCCGAAATGGCGGGGAAATTGCCGAGCCTTCTGTGCCAGTGCCTGCTAGGGAAGTACGGACGGCACCTTATCGAAACGAAGGCGTCCGGGAAATGCCCCTCCCAGACATCCGTGAAAGTCGCAGCGAAGCCTTAGATTTAGCTGCTGATGATGATGATGATGACGCAATGGATTTGATGCATCATCCCAGTTATCAGGAACAGGGAGGAGTCAATAACAATAATCGCCGTCGTCGTCGCCGCCGTGTCGGCGAACCTCCGGTAAGAGAGGAAGTCACTAAAAATCCCGTTCGAGTCTCGACTTCTCCCCCACTGGTGAACCATTTCAGACAGAGTCCGGTGGCAGAACCAGAAGTATCCAGAGACACCGAGGCATTTACAGTCGGGCCATTGCCCGTTTTACCCGCTGTGGAAGAAGGTCGTCGAGGGTCAAGACCGGAGCGTCCTAAGCCTTCCAGGCAGGAAGTTGAACCGCCGGAGATTGTTTCGATTGAAATGACCCCAGAGCAACAAGATATCTATGCTTTGATGGGAATTTCTCCGTTGGTACTTTTGAATCGGCAGGTCAAAAATCCTAAATCAGCGATTGTCTCTGTCAACTTACCCGGTGCCCAAACTGCACCGTCTGTAGAGCCAAGCCGGGAAGCTGTCAGCGTCATAGATAGGGAGATTCCTGGCGTAGAGTCTGCGCTTGACGAGAAATTCTCTTATATATCCTCCGCCTACGAGGAAGAAGATATGAGAGATGGGGAAGATGAGACAACGGACGAGGAACCACAAACTCAGTGGGAAACGCCTGCGGTACCGGAAGCTCCCAGCGAAGAAGACACCAGGGAAGAAGACACTGTGGAGATGGAGAGCGCTTCCTCTGCATCCTCCAGTGAAGCCGAGAGTAGTCCCACGATCAACCGGCGGCGTCGTCGTCGGTCTTCTGCAACGGAGGCTTCTGAAGGATGAAGGATGTAAGCGTTGCGGCGCTTTCTTCGCAGGATGAAGGATGAAACAAGAAAGATTGTTGGTATTTACCTAAAAATTCAGTCTTTTCATGCTGTGATGATTCACCCTTCATTCTTCAGAAGCTAAATTCTCAAGGAGTCAAAGATCGTGTCGCCGGAAGTGCAAAATGCCCCCGCCGTCGTTAAGCGAATCCGTAAACCAAATTTTAATCTAGGGGATCTGCCAGAGTTAGCTGGCGATTGGGAACTGGTTGCTGGTGTGGATGAAGTGGGGCGCGGAGCCTTATTTGGGCCGGTGGTGGCGGCGGCTGTAATTTTACCTAAGTCTGCTTTTGAGGAACTTGCAGCCGCTGGCGTTAGAGACAGCAAACAGCTGTCTAGCTATCGGCGCAGCAAACTGGCAGAACACATTCAAGCGATCGCTCTAGACTGGAAAATTGGCTATGCCGACAACCAGGAAATTGACCAAATTAATATCTTTCAAGCGTCGTTGTTGGCAATGAAGCGGGCTGTAACTAAGCTAAAGGTGCAGCCGCAGATGTGTTTGGTTGATGGGAAGTGGTCGCTGCCAGAGCTGTCGGTACCGCAACAGAATCTCGTGAAGGGTGATGAGCGATCGCTGGTAATTGCTGCTGCTAGCATTGTTGCCAAAGTGTGGCGCGACGACCTAATCATGCGTTTTGCCACCAAGTATCCTGCCTATCATTTAGCGGCGAATAAAGGTTACGGTACCGCCCAGCATCTATTGGCGCTGCAACAATACGGCCCTTCGCGCTTACATCGAATGTCTTTTAGTCCTTGCCGGGTGGGTAATCAATAAAAACAATTTACTGATGTCCTACTCATTGCCAATTTATTACAAGCGGGTTTATCAAACCTATTGCTGACAAAACAGATAAGGCAAGCAAACCCGCTCTGACAATTCTAAAACTCAAAACTTTCCGAAGCCTGATTGCTAATCGCAGAGGGCTGAGGGTTAGTAGCGCTTGCCCACCGACGATAGTCTAAAAGCAGCTGATGCATCAATCGCTGTTTGATAGTTAGCAGCACGCTTTTGAGCAGAGCATTTCCAGTCGCTTCTAGAAACGGCTTAGGCGTAAACGAAAAAGGCGGTGGCAACTCAACTTTGACCTCTAAATCTGCTTTCCCTTTGAGATGAGTTGTTCCATTAAACTGGCACGGAGAAAGCTTACCAATTAAATTGAGAGCAAAGCGTTGGTTGATATATTCAACACCGCGAAGTTCGCAATTTGTAGATGTTAAGTGAACCGTTCCATCCGACTCTGCCCATACTCTTAAATCCACAATCGGTTGAATGCTCAGTGTCATAAAGCTTAAGGGACGCATTTTCAGGCGAAAAAGCTCGTCACTGAGTTCTTCAATCCGAGTCGGATCGACCAGAGCCTGCACAAGACGTTGGGGCTGGCGCAAATAATGCTGAATAGGAACTGGTTGTTCCGGAACAGCAATTTGAACAGATTGGGAGGCAACAAATTGAGTTTGCATGAGAGGATGGTAACAGAATTACATTCTGTACGCTGAATTAAATTAATTGTACTTTACACTTCTTAAAAAAGTAGACGGAATTTTTTCTGGAGCTAAAACCCGTCCTAGTAAATAATGCATCAACTAAAGCATTCTGTAATCATAAAAATTTATGGAGCAGGTTTCCTCTTTCTGAGGCATAAGAAATAGACACTGGGGTTGGGTCTAAAGTAGCTCCACAAGCCTATCCCTTGCGAGGGACAGGACAGTTGACACCGGCTTTCTGAGAAAGGTTAAAAAGGTGTCAGAATGACTATCACGGAAAAATAAAGGGCTAGCTTTAATGGTCGTATCCGTTGCACACTTAGGACCTCCTGGCACTTACGCAGAAGCCGCTGCTTTGACTTATGTTAGCTGGCTAACTCAAATGGGAAAGCAAGCGTTGTTGTGTCCCTATCCCAGCATTGCTCAGACACTCCGAGCAGCAGCACAGGGACAAGCGGATCTAGCAGTGGTGCCGGTAGAAAATTCGGTTGAGGGCAGTGTTACGACAACGTTGGATACTCTGTGGCAGCTGGATACGCTGCAAATTCAGCAAGCTTTGGTACTGCCAATTTCTCATGCTCTGATGTCACGAGCGGCGAATTTAGAGGCAATTCAGACGGTTTATTCTCACCCACAGGCTTTGGCTCAGTGTCAGGGGTGGCTGGAGCGGTTTCTGCCGCAGGTGCAGCTGGTGCCGACAAATGCGACTACGGAGGCGCTACAGTATCTGGATGAGGACAAAACAGCGGGAGCGATCGCTTCCTCTAGAGCCGCTCAACTCTACAATCTACCGATTCTGGTTTGCCCGATTAATGATTATATTGACAACTACACGCGGTTCTGGGTGCTGAGTTTACAACCCGCTACCGGCGGCAATTGCACTTCGCTGGCGTTCAGCGTTCCTGCCAATGTGCCTGGGGCACTCGCCAAACCGCTTCAAGTGTTTGCCAGTCGCGGCATTAACTTGAGCCGAATTGAATCTCGCCCGACGAAGCGGAGTCTTGGCGACTATCTGTTCTTTGTTGACTTGGAAGCTAATACTACAGAAGCATCGGTTCAATCCGCCTTAGAAGAATTATCCACCTATACCGAAACGCTGAAAATCTTTGGTAGCTATTCAATTCTGCCAGTAGGGAAACTCTAGCCTTGGGACTGTAGTCTCTAAAGCTCAAACCAGACGCCATATCGAGCGTCTCTACAAAATCCCAAACTTTTATGTTTCAATCTGCTCAAGGCATTCCCGGATTGCCCGATTTAACGCATCCGGCTGAGCTAATGAAATTTGGGGGACAGGTACTGAGTACCTTCCTTGTCATCGTATTCCTGGTTGGTGCTTTGGGAATTGCGATCGCGCTGCTAAATTTCTCTCTGCGTCGAGATCAACCAGAACAAGCAATTTTCATGGATGAGTGGGTTGTTCGCTACTCCCGATTACTGCGAAGTTTACCCCACGCTGCCTTGGTTTTAATTCTCATGGTGGGAGGATTTTTTCTTAGCTCAACTTTAGGCAATCGCTACCACCACTGGGAACAAGCACGGGTAGCTCAGGTAGCTGCCAGCGTTGCCGGTGACAGGCTAGAGCAACCCGCACCCCAAGTGCGCTATGTCCTCAAAGAGCCTTACACTTATACCACTCAAGTTGACGGCAAAATCGTCAAAGTCAACGATACGCGAGAAGTCAACCGTTTGCTAACCCTGAGCGAATCGCAAGTTCAGGTAAAAATTGACCAAAGCACAGATGCCCAAGATCGTCGCGCAATTTATCGCGTTGACTACAGTGCCGATTATAAAGTTACCAACCCGCTGACCGATGTTAGCAATTTTTTCTTTGAAGTCCCGCCGCCTAGCGGTTATTCACTGCTGCAAAGCTATAAGGTAGAGCGGGACGGGACTCGCCTCCAGCAAGCGAATCCAGGTGACTATGGTTTTCCATTCCGTCTCGAACCCGGACAAGCAGCTAGTTTTAAAGTCACCTATAAAGCTCAAGGAGGGCCGCGCTGGGTTTATAGTGCCACCGGGCAATTACTCTCCAATTTCCGCCTCACAGCACTGGCTAACTTCCCTGGAGCTGATTTTGCTAGTGGGATTATCCCCACAGAAAGTAAGGTTGAGGGACAAGGCACCCGCTTCACCTGGGTATTTGACGACAACGTTTCCGTCCAAAATCCATTTGGTGTCTTTACTTCGACAGGCCCGATTCGCAACACCGGCATCCTTCCCCGGTTGCTGTTACTGGCACCAGCAGTATTCTTGTGGTGGATATTATTGCTCTATATGTCGCTACCGATGAGCCTAAGAAATGTAGCGATCGCTGGCGGAATTTTCTTTGCTTGTTTGCTAACTTTGACCTATCTCAGCCGCCTAATTGATGTCAAGCTGGCTTGGACTGTCATTTCTATCGTCTTGCTAGCGTTGGCGTGGGGATTGGGGTCAAACCGCCGTGCTTCTCTTGCCGCCGTCATTTGCACAATTGCTGGTGCGGTTCTCCCAGTCTTGGGATTAGTCGTGCCCTACACCGGACTCACCCTCAGCGTAGCCGCTCTCCTGGGCGCTGTATGGCTTGCAGTTCGTCACTGGTATGGCTGGTATGACTTGCGACCAGATGCTCGTGTTTAGTTTTTAGTCATTACTCCTGAATCAGTTAGTTAGTTAGGCTTCTTTTGCCCTGAACTAATCATTGAAGACTAATGACTAACAACCAATGACGCTTACTTGAGCGCATCTTTGAGGACTGTACGAGCCGCGAGGTGATTGCGAGTAGAGGTGAGAATTTCGGCTTCGCGCTCCAGGCGGGTTGTCGTATCTTGCATTTCCAGAAGGGCTTGCTGTTCAGCTGCCACCCCGTAAAGATTGCTGGCAACCCAGTAGGATAATTCTCTAGGGAGAGTCGGCAGGTCTTCTGGTAGCTCCATGTCTTGGTCGGTCAACTTGGCTGAGAGATGCACCACATCTCTCAGCAGTTGTTCAACCTCAGA
>NZ_JBHZGO010000076.1:0-1360 GCF_042747725.1 Coleofasciculus sp. H7-2 | reverse complement strand
TGGGACTTAAACAAATTTTAACCCCAAACAAAGCCCAAACTAGCTTTATAAGCAAAGAATACGTTCTGATTGTGGTTCAACCACTCAATAAAACGAAAAGACATCGCTGTACGAAACGCCTCTATTGCCTCAGGAAAGGTGTTTAAAGGTTTGTTCGCCCACCTTCGTCTTAAGCCTCCGGTTAAGGTGTGCCATAAAATGAAAGTATAAGCACAAAACACAAGTATGAAATGACGCATTAAGCTTCTAGAATCTCTAACTTGATATTCTTTTAGTCCTAACCAGCCCTTAGCTTCCCGGTAAAAGACTTCTACCCAATTTCTTTGAGAATAAGTCGTTATTATCCACTCGGCTGTGGCAATCGATGAATCAACATTGGTCATAAAATAGTCAATATCACTAGATGAATCGAAGGTTGAGGCATTCATGACGATAGCAATTGTTCTCTTCCCTTCGAGGCGTGACAGTTCGACTTCAGTTGTTGCCACCCACACATTTTTGGGTTTTTCCAAATTGAGTTTGATAGGGGTGAAAGCTTGAGCAGGCAGGGATTTAGCTAAATTGTCTAAACGTATTTCTTCTTGACCCTTTCCTGATTGAGCAATGATTATTCGGCGATTTTTGGCTAGTCCTCCTAAATACTTGAGTTTCCTTTTTTCCAGTTCAAGCAGAAAGGACGTATTATTGCCATAGCCAGCATCAATCAGAACGATACCGGGTCGATATCCTCTGTTCAAGCTTCGGTCAATTAAAGCTAATGCTAATTCCGGTTTCTTCTGAAATTCTGGGGATTTTTTTCCTTCAGCTAAAGAACTAGCGTGTTGATATAACTCTATATCTAAAGGTAAGCTTTTTACTCCATCATACAGATGAGTGGTTACTACCACTATTCCGTTATCAGTTTTTCCGATTTCTCCAATGTATTGCCGTCCTACTCCAGCCGTAAAATTGCCACTTTTTCGATGACCTGAGTCATCGACGATTAGGCTAAATCCCCGACTGATCTTCGTTTGGCTGCATTGATTCATCACTTGTAAGCGACGCTCATTCACCTTCTCGGCTGACCAAGGCGCTTCCGTCAAAAAATGGTGTAATCTGTGGTAAGTTACTCCCACGGCGTCTGACGCCATTTGAGAGATGTTTTTTCGTCCGCTTTCCCCAATTAATCCCCCCAAATAGTTTCTAAACTCTCGTTTTTGAGCTTGATGCGTCCAGACATCATCAAAGCGTTTACACCATCTGTCAAAGCAAGGGGGCATAGCGGCGGGAGTTGTCTCTTTCATCCCTCAAACCTCAACGTGAAATGTCTGTTATTACAGTATTATACTTCCATTGACTTTTGATTTTAGTTTAAGTCCCA
>NZ_JBHZGO010000075.1:0-1362 GCF_042747725.1 Coleofasciculus sp. H7-2 | reverse complement strand
CGGGACTTAAACGAAAATCAAAAGGAAAAGAAAGTATAATGCTTGCAGAGTAAACAGTTCACGTCGAGGTTTCTCCCGATGAAACAGACAACTCCCGCCGCCATGCCCCCTTGCTTTGATAGATGGTGTAAACGCTTTGATGATATGTGGAGGCATCAAGCCCAAAAACGGGAGTTTAGGAACTATATCGGGGGATAATTGCGGGGAAAGTGAAAGAAAAAACCTATCACAAATGGCGGATAACGCGGTGGGAGTGAAATACCACCGATTACACCATTTTTTGACGGAAGCACCCTGGGATGCGAAACAGATAAATGAACGTCGCCTTCTTGTGATGAATCAATGTAGCCAAACCCGAATCGGTAGAGGATTCACGTTAATTGTGGACGATTCAGGACATAGAAAAAGTGGCAATTTTACAGCGGGAGTGGGACGGCAGTACATAGGAGAAATCGGGAAAACTGAGAACGGAATAGTGGTGGTAACAACTCATCTATATGATGGTAAAAAAAGCCTACCGTTAGATATAGAGTTATATCAACACGCCAGTTCTTTACCTCAGGGAAAAAAAGATATTGAATTCAAGAAAAAGCCGGAGCTAGCATTAGCGTTAATTGACCGAAGCCTTACGAGAGGATATCGACCAGGTATCGTATTAATTGATGGCGGGTATGGAAATAACACAACATTTCTGTTGGAGCTAGAAAAAAGGAAACTCAAGTATCTGGGGGGATTAGCCAAAAACCGCAAAGTGAGCATCGAAACATCGGCAAATAAACGAGAGGGGATTCGCTTAGATAAATTAGCCCAATCCTTGTCTATTGAAGATTTTGCCCCGGTTCAACTCAATCTAGATAAACCGAAAACTGTTTGGGTGGCAACTGTGGAAGTTGAACTGTCACAGCTCGAAGGAACGAGAACAATTGCTATCGTTATGAATGCCTCAACCTTCGACCAAACTAGTGATATTGACTATTTGATTACCAATGTTGACTCATCTCTTGCCACAGCTGAGTGGATAGTAACAACTTATTGTCAAAGAAACTGGGTGGAAGTTTTCTATCGAGAAGCTAAGGGCTGGTTAGGACTTCATGAGTATCAAGTCCGGGACAAACGAAGCCTCTTGAGACATTTTATTCTCGTGTTTTGTGCTTACACTTTCATTTTGTGGCACACCTTAACAGGAGGACTAAGACGAAGGTGGGCGAATAAACCTTTAAACACCTTTACTGATGCCTTATCAGCGTTTCGGACAGCGATGTCTTTCCGTTTCGTGGAGTGGTTGCACCACAATCACGACGTATTCGTTGCTTATCAAGCTGCTTTGGGCTTTATTTGGGCTTGAAATCTGTTTAAGTCCCG
>NZ_JBHZGO010000074.1:0-7006 GCF_042747725.1 Coleofasciculus sp. H7-2 | reverse complement strand
GATTTGCCAAACAAACAAATAGCAAAGCTAGAAAAGAATAGAAAGCGCAAGCAACGTAAATTAGCTAGGAAGAAAGACAAGACTTCAAACAAGCGGCTCCATGCTAAACGGTTAGTTGCAAAAGTCTTTAGTAAAATATCTAGAGTAAGAGAGGATTTTCTACACAAGCTATCTCGCAAAATAGCATACGAAAACCAAGTTATTTGTGTAGAAGATTTGGCAGTTAAGAATATGGTGAAAAATCCCAATCTGGCAAAAGCTATTAGTGATCAGGGTTGGGGAATGTTTCTAGCCATGCTTAAATACAAAGCTGAGAAGTTTGGACATACATATCAAGAGATAGGGCGTTTCTTCCCATCTTCTCAACTTTGTAGCGCGACTCTACTACCAATCCCATCTCTACAAAATGGTTATGATTCTTTGGGTTTAAGGTTCGTAGATTGTCCACACTGCCAACAGCAACATGATAGAGATATCAACGCTGCAATCAATATTAGAAATGAAGGTTTGCGACTTTTGGAGTTAGGAACTAGCTCTTCTGCCCTTGGAGGGGATGTAAGACCAAAGTCTTCAGGACGTAAAAAATCCATGAAGACCGAGGCAATCCCCAATGAATTGGGAAGCCTACACTGTACCGCAAGGTCAGTGTAGGTAGTTCACTTGCTTTCTTCCACAAGGAGTTGAAGGATTGGTGTATAGGACATCACAAAGAAAATGCCATCATAAACTTTTTTGTTATGATAAGCCGTCATCAACCTTTAGATAGATTTTATAGAATTTAGATATGAATAGGAAAACCATTTCATACACCATGAAAGCAGCAAAACCACCTTTTTTACTTCCCACGGGTACAAATAACCCTTAGCAGTCGCGATCGCACTTCCGGCACTGCGGTAAAAGGCTAGAGACCTTCTGTTTGAGCGAAAATGTGTAGAATTTAGCGATTTTTATGTGGATTTTCCTGCAAGTGTTAGTCCATTAGAGCGCCAGGGAACAATCTAGCTAGGGTTATCGGACGGAAAAGTTCATCGCTGAGACTTTCTCCTGCTTTTTCAGCATTGAAGACATTTAGCGCGACAAGGCAGAACAAGCATTTTCAGGTGACGGCTACCGAAATCCCGTCCAAGTTAGGAATTAAGTACTGATGAAAACTTTAGTGTCTAATAAGGAAACGGCGAGACTGGAAGCTCTCCGCCGGTATCGGATTCTTGATACAGACCCGGAAGAGGCATTCGACGATCTTGCCCATTTAGCGGCGCACATTTGTGGAACCCCGATTGCATTAATAAATCTTCTGGATGAGAATCGTCAGTGGTTCAAGTCGAAGGTGGGTTTAGAGGTATCAGAATTACCCCTTGATGTCGGGTTGTGCCCCCTGATTGAGCAACACGACATTTTAATGATTCCTGATACATTGGCTGATAAAAAGTTCGCCACCAATCCGGTCGTAATTGCTTGCCCTAGTGCCCGATTTTATGCTAGCGCACCGCTGATGACGCCTGAGGGACAGATAATTGGGGCGCTCTGTGTTGTTGATTATGTACCGCGAAACCTCAGCCCAGAACAAGTAGAGGCACTTAAAGCTTTAAGCCGCCAGGTGATTAAACTACTAGAGCTACGGCGTAATTTAGCTGAACAGGAACGCAGCATCGCTGCACGCAAACGAGCCGAGGAGGCGCTAGGGCAAGCTGCTTCCAAAAATCTGCAACTAGCACGGGCGATTACTTCAGCTTCTGAGGGAGTGGTTATTACCGATCCGAATCAGCCAGATAACCCCATCATCTACTCAAACCCAGCTTTCTCGCGGATCTCTGGGTATGAGCCAGAGGAGATTATGGGTCAAAACTGCCGTTTTCTGCAAGGTTCTGGCACAGATCCGCAAGCGATCGCTCAAATTCGCCAAGCGATTGCCGAACAACAAGAGATTCAAACGACGCTAATAAACTATCGAAAAGATGGTCAGCCATTCTGGAATGAATTAAGAATTTCGCCAGTATTTTCAGATGAGGGGAACTTACTCTACTTCGTAGGCTTGCAAACGGATATTACCGCTCGCAAGCGGGCAGAGGAAGAGCGCGATCGCTTGTTCATCCTCTCGTTAGATATGCTGTGTATTGCTGGTTTGGATGGCTATTTTAAGCGCGTGAACCCAGCCTTTGGGAAAACCCTTGGACTTTCCCAAGAAGAACTTTGTTCTACACCATTGTTCAACTTTGTTCATCCTGAAGACCAAGCAAAAACCCTTGGCGAATTGGAGAAACTTGCCACTGGCGAACCGACCCTTGACTTTGAGAACCGCTACATCTGTCAGGATGGTTCGTATAAATGGCTATCATGGACAGCCTTTCCGGTCGTTAAAGAAGGGTTGATGTATGCGATCGCCCGTGACATTAGCGATCGCAAAGCTAACGAAGAGGCGTTGCGCCAAAGCGAAGAGCGGTTTCGCAATTTAGTCGAAACGACTAGCGATTGGGTGTGGGAGGTGGATAAAAACGTTGTTTACACTTATGTCAGTCCGAAGCTCCGCGACATTTTGGGTTATGAACCAGAAGAAGTACTGGGCAAAACTCCCTTCGATCTCATGCCTCCAGAAGAAGCTTTTCGAGTTGCTAATATTTTTGGGTCAATGACTGCCCTTGCACAACCCATTACCTGTCTTGAAAATACTACTCTTCACAAAGATGGTCATCTGGTTGTTCTAGAAACCAGTGCAGTTCCAGTTTGGAATTGTGATGGAAAGTTCCAAGGTTATCGCGGCATGGATCGAGACATCACCGAGCGCAAACAGGCAGAACAAAAAATCCGCAGACAAGCTGCCTTGCTAGATGTAACAACAGATGCAATTCTCGTGCGAAATCTGGAAGACAAAATCGTACTTTGGAGTAAAGGAGCTGAGTTACTGTACGGCTGGAAGGCGGAGGAAGTTCTGGGAAAAAATGTCTCGGAGATTTTGTACAACAATCCTTCGCCTCAACTCCTAGAAGCGCAAAAGACTGTTACCGACAAAGGTGAGTGGCAAGGTGAATTGTATAAAGTTACCAAAGAAGGCAAACAAATTGTTGTCGCCAGTCGTTGGAGCTTGGTGCGCGATGACGAAGAAAAACCCAAATCAATCCTCTCCGTAGACACCGATATTACAGAGAAAAAACAACTTGAAGCACAGTTCCGCCGCGCCCAAAGAATGGAGAGTATCGGTACGCTGGCTGGCGGCATTGCCCACGATCTAAACAATGTGCTGACGCCAATTCTTGCAGCCATTCAAATCTTACAAATGGTAATTCCCGATCCGCGCAGTCAGCGGCTTTTGGATCTACTAGAAACAAATACTAAACGTGGTGCCGAGCTAATTAAGCAAGTCTTGTCATTTGCGCGAGGAGTTGAAGGTGAGAGAATGACACTTCAAGTAGGGCACTTAATTGCGGAAATTCAAAAAATTGCCAAAGAGACATTTCCTAAATCAATCGAAATATATACAGATATAGCGATGATGGAACTTTGGCCTGTCTCTGGAGATGCCACCCAAGTACATCAGGTGCTGATGAACCTCTGCGTTAATGCTCGCGATGCGATGCCAGATGGTGGCATCTTGAGTATCTCTGCCGAAAATCTTCTCATTGATGAAAACTATGCTCGGATGAATATTGATGCCAAAACGGGGTCTTATATTGTCATCACTATTTCGGATACTGGTAGTGGTATTCCGCCAGAGAGTTTAGAAAGAATCTTTGAACCATTTTTCACGACAAAGGAACTTGGTAAAGGCACAGGTCTGGGTCTTTCCACTGTTTTGGCGATTATTAAAGGTCATGACGGTTTTATCAATGTCTATAGCGAAGTAGGAAGAGGAACCCAATTTAAAGTTTATTTTCCAGCAACTAACACAACTACAACAAACGCAGAAAATAAGGAGCGTTACGAACTGCCTAGAGGTCACGGAGAATGGATTCTGGTGGTTGATGATGAACCAGCGATTCGGGAGGTGACCAAAACATCCCTAGAAGCTTACGACTATCGGGTACTCACTGCCAACGATGGGATTGAAGCGATCGCGCTCTATGCCCAGCATCGCTCGGAGATCGCTGTAGTATTAATTGATATGATGATGCCAGCGATGGATGGGTCAACCACCATCCGCGCCCTGCAAAAAATGAACCCGCAGGTCAAAGTTGTTGCCGTGAGTGGACTGGTTTCCAACCATAAGCTGGCTGCGATCGCTGGTGGCGTAGTCAAAAGATTTTTGTCGAAGCCCTACACCGCAGAAGATTTGTTGAAATCCATTCACGAGCTTCTAACTTAGTGCTGTGATTCCAGAAGTCGATGCGATACGCGCTACGCGGTCAAGTATGCGCGATCGTCACCCCCTCCCCTTTCTAGCACTAACTTTTGCCCTGTTTATCACCTTTATCAAGATTTTAATGAACCAAAACTTTGTGCCTATTTTTTTATTTAGATAAACTAAAAGTAGGCATACGAGGTTTTAGCGATGGATTATCAAAAGTTTGTTGAGCAACTGCCAAGCCTTTATGAAAATTGGGGACAAGAGTCGGTTGTACCCAAATCAACGCGGTTTCAGCAGGCACTTGACCAAGTTCAAGGAATGACTACAGCAAACGTGATGCAGTTGCTCCATTTTGCTGTGGAGTGCATGAAACCAGATGAAATATACTGTGAGATTGGCTGTTATCAAGGTTCAACTTTAATTGGCGCACTGCTCGATCATCCAGAGCGAATGGCATACGCTGTAGACAACTTTTCTGAATTTGACCAATCCGGTGAAAATCTGGACATATTAATTAATAATTTATCAAATTTTGATATTCAAGATCAAGTTTATTTTTGCAATCAAGATTTTGAAGAGTTTTTATTAGAGCTTCGAGAAATCAAGCCAGACGACAAAATTGGTGTCTATTTATATGATGGCGCTCACGACTATAGATCGCAATTATTAGGATTACTCCTAATCAGACCGTTTCTGGCTGAAAAAGCCCTGATTATTGTGGATGATAGCAATTGGGAAACGGTGCGCCAAGCTAATTGGGACTTTATGGCTGCTAACCCAGAGTGTCAATTATTGCTAGAGTTGCTGACGCCAAGAGACGGCTATCACACTTTTTGGAATGGGATTCAGGTTCTCAGTTGGGATGTAAATAAAAAATCTAACTATCCCTGGTCTACTTTCAGCCAAATGCGCCAAACATCAGTTGTTCAGGCTATCTATCAATTACAGTTTATTGAACAAAAAGAAGAGGCGTTAGATAAGCTTTATCAAGAAGCCTTATCACTGCATGAGCAAGGGCAGTTTTTAGCCGCCGAGAAAAATTATCGTGACTTTCTACTGGCGAGAAATCGCGATCCTAAAGCGTGGTTAAGCTTAGGAGTATTATATTACGAAGCCGAACAATATCAAAAGTCTATCGAAGCTATTTTAAATTTACTAAAAATAGATTCATCTCTATTTCAAGGATACTATATTCTTGGATTGTCTTTCGAGAAAATCAATCAAAATTCTCAAGCAATTTCCGCTTACACAGAAGCGATCGCTCTCGAACCAAAACTAATTGAGGCTTACAACAATTTAGGAAATCTTCTCACTCAGACAGGTGAAAGCGAGCAGGCTGAAGCAGTCTACCGTCAAGCGATCGCAGCTAACTCCAGCCACTTTGGTAGCTACCTCAATTTGGGAAATTTGTTAATGGAACAGAATCAACTTGAGCCAGCGATTGAAGTTTATAAAACAGCTCTGACGCTAAGTCCAGACAATCCTGATATATTGAATAACCTAGCGATCGCATTAGAAGCCCAAAAGAATCCTACACAGTTCATTCTAAAATTTGGTAATAAACTCTACCAGCAAGAGAGATATGAAACAGCGATTGAGCAATATCAAAAATTCATAGAAATCCAAACAGGAGATGCAGAGGTTTATTTTAACCTGAGTGATTGCTTTATACATCTAAATCGACTACAAGAAGCGATCGCTACACTTCAAGAAGGCATCTGCTTTCACCCGATAACAGGTAAGTTGCACTTTTACCTCATAAAATTATTGCAGCAGAACGGACAGATTGAAGAAGCAATATCAAGTGCAGACAAAGCATCTCAATTACTGCCTAATGAATACGTTTTCAAAATATTCAAAAACTTAATATTGCCAGCTATTTACGATACCCACGATGAAATTAATTTTTATCGTCAACGATTTATAGAAGGGATACAAAATCTAATTAAACAGACAACAATTGAAACGCTAGGAGACAAAACTAATGCCTTGATGGGTATAAGTTGTTTCACTAACTTTTACTTAGGTTATCAGGCTCACAATGTTTTAGAGTTACAACGCCAATATGGAGATTTCGTCCATCAAATTATGGCAGCAAACTATCCACAATGGGTGGAGCCTGTATCTATGCCTCCGCTTACAGAAAACAACAAAATTCGTGTTGGTTATGTTTCGGCTTATCTGCATTCTTACAGCGGAACCCTTTGGTTAACAGGCTGGTTGCGTTACTGCGAAAAGAAAAACTTTGAAATTTACTGTTACTACACAGGAAATGAACCAGACGCCATAACACGACAATTTCAGGGTTATAGTGATGTATTTCACCATATTCCTTATAATCTTGAAGCTGTATGTCAACAGATTTTGACCGACAAACTACATATACTTGTATTTCCAGAAGTTGGGATGGATGCTCTAACAATCCAAATAGCTGGATTGCGTCTTGCTCCTGTACAATGCGTAGCATGGGGACATCCAGTTACAACTGGTTTACCAACTTTAGATTACTTTTTATCTAGCCAGTTGATGGAGCCGGAAAATGCACAAGAACATTATTCGGAAAAACTGATTCGTCTACCAAATATTGGTGTGGCTTATCCCCAGGGCTATTTCATTCTAGACAGAGAGGGTGAAATCCAGTAAGCTAAAGCTCAACGAATTTTTCTTATCGAGCTATGAGAACGCTTGCCATTGTGGAAGCCTTTTCCAGTTTGCCTGACGCACGAC
>NZ_JBHZGO010000073.1:45582-169757 GCF_042747725.1 Coleofasciculus sp. H7-2 | reverse complement strand
TTGCCCCTCTCCCCCCCACCACCCACCCAAAACTTTCCACACCCCCATCTTCCGCTCCACCCCAAGCCCCTCCTCCCTCCTCCCTCCTCAGTCCTAACTCCTCCCTCCTCAGTCCTCAGTCCTCAGTCCTAACTCCTCCCTCCTCCCTCCTCAGTCCTCAGTCCTCAGTCCTTACGACAGCACCATCTTCCACTTCTCACCAAGCCACTCCTCCCTCCTCCCTCCTCAGTCCTAACTCCTCCCTCCTCAGTCCTCAGTCCTCAGTCCTAACTCCTCCCTCCTCCCTCCTCCCTCCTCAGTCCTCAGTCCTCAGTCCTCAGTCCTCAGTCCTAACTCCTCCCTCCTCCCTCCTCAAAACTTCCTCAACCCTGCCAGAATTAGGAAGAAAGCGAGACATCATTTTGACCTGTGGATTCTTTAATCGCACTGAACTTTACAGACCTTGTCTTGGCGTTAGGCATGATGGCAGTTGCCATTGGTTTATCCAGGATTCAACAACTCGGATTAGAAGGGCAATTGGCGATCGCCACTGGTCGCACTATTATCCAGCTGTTGGGCGTTGGATATGTATTAGCCTTCGTCTTCGCCTGGAAAAATCCTTGGGCAGTTTTGGCACTGTTGATGGTGATGCTGAGCATTGCCGCAATTGTTGCCCGCAATCGCATCGGCAAGAAAATTCCCCAGGTATTGCCCGTGGTGTGGGGGTCGATTTTGGTTAGTAGCGCCCTGACATTGAGTTACACCACTTTGTTGATCCTTCAGCCGCCAATTTGGTATGAACCCCAGTACCTGATTCCCTTAGCGGGAATTGTACTAGGAAATGCGATGAATGGAGCAGCGATCGCGGGTGAACGTTTGAGCAGCACCGTCAACGCCAGCCGCGCCGAAATTGAAACCCACCTGAGCTTAGGTGCAACCCCACAACAGGCTGTTGCACAGTACCGCAAAGATTCCATCCGCGCCGGTTTGATTCCCACTCTGAACCAAATGATGGTTGTCGGAGTCGTAACACTACCGGGAATTATTACAGGTCAGCTATTGAGTGGTGTTGACCCGATGAATGCTGCATCCTACCAAATCTTAATTATGTTTATGCTTGCTTTTACTAACTTAGTGACAACTTTATTAGTTACCCAAGGGCTTTGTCGCCAGTTTTTTACTAACGAAGCCCAACTCAAGAATCATTAAAAATTAAAAATTGGTTCTGTTCAAGGTTAGTTTGACTCAAATTTTGCCCCATTCTTATTACGATATGGCATCTTTGGCGTATTGGTGTGACAGATCAGGACTTACGCAAAGCTTATACATATAGCGTTTTTTCGGGTTCAATCCCCCTGTGGTTGCCCACACTATGTGGTGATGTTGCGTAAGTCCTGAGATGCAAGATGTAATCCCAATTTCCCTTGATAATCCTACACATTTGATCCCCCCAACCCCCCGCTCAATTGGGGGGCGAAGAGAAGCTTAAATGTAGCGGCAAAAAAGTGAAATGGTATAAGTCGCAACAGCTAAAACTAACCCGACATAAGGATTTGTTGGGTTAAGACAGAAAACATAACCGATACTAATTGAGGCTTTTACTCCTAGCTAACTTTGGGATACTTGTTAATCAACGAGCCATCTGGAGTGTACAGTTCAAGAGGGATACGGGCATTATCGCTAATCGCTTCCAGTGCGTCTCCTAGGGTTCGCAAATGAGCGGCTATCCCAGCTTGAGCATTAGAATCTCCCCTCAATTGTGCGGCGTTTACGGTTTGCGTCACCATCTGCATATAAGCGGGTGTCAACTGAACTCTGATTAGCTGACTGGTGACAGTGTATTCGCAGACTTTCGGCGTCCCGGCGCAGGTTTTAACAAGATCGGTACCCGCTTTTTGCAAAAGACTGGCGTACCCTAGTTGTATTTCAGCTTGCCTGAGATCGGCTTTATAAGAACTCATCAGGGAATCGCCTTGATTGTAGAAAAAAGTGCCTCTGGGAATTTTTTGAAGGTTAACAATTGCATTGCGCCAGTTCAGCACCGCTAATGTCCATTGGTTGCGCTGTTCGTAATTTTTGGCATTGCGTGCGAGGTTTTGAGCGAAATTGTAGGCGTTAGCGGCAATTTGTTCTTTGTTTTTGCGATCGCGTGCTGCTGACAATTTGGGCAGATTAGTCGCCAGCAGTTGCTGCGCCTCCGGACGGGCAGTAGTACCGACAGGAATCGCCTTGAGCCGGTTAATCGCCATCTCCCAGTTAGTTTCAGCCAACCGCCAAGTGGAGAGCGAATTAGCCACTCCTTCACGGGCTTCTGCTACCTGAAGCCCTTCTTTTGCAGCGTCGAGGTTTTTTAGCCCCTGTCGTTCGGCATTCACTCGCCCATTAATCGCGGCTAAATTTATGCGATAGTCCTTAATTTTCTGCTGAGCCAGTTGGTAGACCGTGCTATTTTTGGGCACAGGTTCCAAAAGCGCGATCGCTTCTCGCCATAGCTTCTGAATTTCTAACCATTCTGCGGCAGAATGGGGAGGATTTTGGCTCTGTCTAGCCGCCGCTGAACCTTTACTCAAAGCCATTACCAGCTGATCGAGCAATTCGGCTTGCTGAGAATTGTCATTCAATTGCTTCTGAGCTTCGGAATAAGAACCAGACCAGAATGGAATCAGCTTCAAAAGGCGGATTGCCTCTTGTTGTTTCTCTCTTGCTTCTAGTATTTCTTGCCCAGATTTTGGTCGCTGAAGGGTTGCAGATGCCTCCTGGCTCAACTCTTGTGCTGTGAGTAGCGGCGTACAGGTTCCGATGACGCAGGGACGTGTCAAAGCGTAGAGAGTGAGCAGAAACGTCAATAAACTCACCCCAGCGCTTGCCAACAGTACCGGCAGTGGCAATCGCTGTAGTTTACCAGCCAGTGAAGTCGGTGGTGCCTCGCTTTTAACCTCCTCCGGCGACTCATCCGACTCTAAAGTGAGTTCATCGGCGGGGAGGGAAGAAGATTCATCAATCGTCGGTGCTTGGGCGATTTCTGCTGCTGGCAGATCGGCATCCACCCCAATGCTGTCATCTGCCGCTGGTATATCGCTGGGGAGATTTTCCGGAATTGCCGCCTCGCGCCTCAATTTTTTGGGCGGATTTTTGACTTCTGTCGGATTTGGGATGGTCTCGACAACAACCGTCTCATCAGCGAGAGCAGTCGTTGACCTTGACACAACAGGCGGGGGGATACTGAAGGCATGGAAAGCATACGGTTGCTTTTGCCCTACTACTCTTAGATACAGCTGTACTTGGTGGGCAAATTCCGGTTGCAGACTTTTGAGAGTTTGCTCTAACGTTCTAAAGGTTTGTTGCGGGTCAGGCAGAAAATCCGCTGGGTGTTGCGTCAAAATAATTAACGCTTCCTGCGGTAAGGCACACCGAACTTGAAAGGGGATCTTCTCCGGTAATGCCGAGTAAAGGCGATTCTGTAGAATTCGCCCCAGTACCTGTAATTCACTTTCGCGGGCTACTGTTTCCATCCAGCAACACCCTCCGTTTCACTTTCTTCCATTTTGAGGCAGGACAGCTAAAAAGCTTGCTCAATTTTCTACTTTCAAGCAGAGGAATCGCATCAGTAGTGCTTGCAATAATTAAAAAATCTAAAAATCTGTCCTAGCTACAGCTAATTGGCTGTGCAAGCAAGGCTAGGGCTTACCATTAACAACTGTACGGGCACGCGGCTAAGGTGTTAGCTAGACAGAACTCAACTTATGAAGACCGATACTCCACCGCTATCTGAACAAGTCATCCTGATTACAGGAGCTTCTACTGGGATTGGCGCTGCTCTGGCGCAACTTTTAGCCACTCAGTCCCTGGGAATCCGGCTCGTCTTAGCAGCTCGAAACCAGGAAAAGTTGGAGGAAGTAGCAACTTACTGCCGCAAAGCTGGTGCTGATGTGCTGGTTGTTCCCACCGATATCTCTCAAGTTGAGCAGGCTAAAGCTTTGGCAAGTAAAACGATTGACCATTTTGGGCGCGTGGATGCCTTGGTCAATAATGCCGGATATGGACAGATGGGGCCTGTGGAGTTAATTCCATTTGAGGCAGTGCAGCAGCAGTTTCAGGTCAATTTATTTGGTCCACTTGCCTTAATTCAAGCTTTAATTCCAGTGATGCGCGATCGCGGGGGTGGACGAATTATTAATATTAGTTCCCTAGGCGGACGGCTGGCGTTTCCCTTTGGGGGATTATATAGTTCCTCTAAATTTGCCTTGGAAGGAATTAGCGACGCGCTCCGCATGGAACTAGCTGCATTTAATATCAAAGTCAGTGTGATTGAACCAGGACCAGTCAGCACGGAGTTTTTCGCTGTAGCAGCGCAACGGGTTGAGCAGGCTGTAGCAACTCCGCAAGATACACCTTACCGCGCTGCTTTTGAGCGCCTAGAAGGACTAGAGGAACGAACCAGCGGTCGAGCCTGGACTTCCGAACGGGTTGCTAAAGTGATTGCGCGATCGCTCACCGACCGTCACCCTCGTCCCCGCTACGTGGCTGCCACTGGGGGAGATATTCTGCTGTTTTTAATGAACAAAGTGTTGCCTACCAGGGCGGTTGATGCCTTCTGGCAGCGTTTCTATGGAATTGATAAAGTCGCCAAAGACTGGCAAAGTCGTCAGAAATAGGGGTAATCGGGATTGGGTAATTGTCACTCGTCATTAGTCATTAGTCTTTGGTTTGTTACTACTGCCTAATCACCAATCACTTTCTCAATTACCCATTACCCATTACCCATCCCTCATCCTTAATTGCCATTCATGGATTTACTAGAATATCAAGCTAAAGAATTATTTCGGGAGATGGGCATCCCCGTTTTGCCTTCTCAACGAATTGACCATTCCAGAGACCTGAAGGGTTTGCAAATTCCCTACCCAGTTGTCCTAAAATCGCAGGTGCGTGCTGGTGGACGGGGTAGAGCTGGTGGAATTCGGTTTGCAGAAAATACGATCGATGCGATCGCGGCGGCACGGACGATTTTTAATTTGCCGATTCTGGGTGAATATCCCCAAGTGCTGCTAGCAGAAGCAAAATACGATGTCACTCGTGAATTTTATCTAGCCGTCACCATAGACTACGTCCTTCGTCGCCCAGTGCTGCTGGGTTCCTCACAAGGAGGCATGAACTTGGAAGCGGTGATGGAGCGACTTTCGCAAGTCGTCGTTGACCAAGAATTTTCCCCCTTTTATGCCCGCCATCTGACCCTCAAAATGGGACTCCAAGGTGCCTTGATCCAGTCAGTTAGCACCGTTGTCGAAAAGATGTACCATCTGTTTGTCCAAAACGATTTGGATGGAGTGGAAATCAATCCCCTGGGTGTGAGTCCTACAGGCGAATTGATGGCTTTGGATGGCAAAATTACAGTCAATGATGCTGCCCTCAGACGCCATCCCGATTTGGCTTCTCTAGCGGCAAAAATGCCTCAATCCGATATTGCGAAGGAAACGCCTGGAGAAATTGATCCAGGTAAGTTTCTACCCATTCAGAACTGGCTGAATCGAGATGGTAATATTGGGATTCTCTGTAACGGCACCAGCTTGGCGATGGCAATGGTTGATTTGGTTTACAGCGCTGGCGGCAAGCCGAGACTTTGCCTAATTGTGGGTGAGGAGGCGAGTGGAAATTTGACACCCGCATCTTGGAGAGAACAGCTCGAACAAGCGCTGGAGCGTCTCACTCAAAATAAAAACATTAAAGTATTACTGGTTAATATTTTGGGCAGTCCCGCAGCGAGTCAGGAAGTCGTTGCAGTTATTGATGCGTATTTGCAACTAAAAGTCAATGAAATGCCAGAGCATCCGCAGCGAATGACTCGACGGGTTAGCACACCCAGTCCCAAGGACTCTCGCACCCGGATCGGCGATCGCCGACCGGAATTTCTCACCCTGCTTCCCCACTTTGTTGTCCGCTTGGCGGGTGGTCAACTCGACAAAAGCCAAGAGCCTCTAGCCGCCATGCCCGTACACTGGAGCGATAATCTGGATGACGCCGTTGACCAAGCTATTTCCCTAGCCAAAGCCGCAGCTAAAAGTAGATCCGGGACTCCCAGTACCAAACCGTGAGGCAAGCTGATTTTAGCAGTCGAGCCTTCATCCTGCTTTGCTTGGCAATAGAGTTACATTCAGGACGTTGACTCGCTCCTCTCAACCTGAATAGATATGTGGAAGGTGTTAGATACATACATTTGTAATAGACCTGATGTGCTGTTCGCGTTGCATGGAAAATAGACTTTGGTTAAAGGATCATGAAATTAACGCCAGACAGTAAAATCCTGATACAAGGCATCGCAGAACCACTTGCGTCAACCTACACTGCCCGAATGACCGCTTACGGCACTAAGGTAGTGGCTGGGGTCAGTGCTGGTCAGGGAGGGCAAACGTTGGCTGGCATTCCGGTGTTCGACCTGGTAGAGCAGGCGATACAGTCGGTCGGAGCGGTTGACATGAGCATTATCTTTGTACCGCCTTACTCGGCGCTTGATGCGGCGCTAGAAGCGATCGCCGCAGGTATCCGACAAATTATTCTGATTACGGGTGGGATTCCTCCCCTGGATATGGTTCGGCTGCTCAGAAAGGCAGAGGCGACTCAAACTCTTATCGTCGGTCCCAGCAGTTCTGGGATTATTGTTCCAGGTAAGGTTTTAGTGGGCACTCATGAAACTGAATTTTATAGTCCTGGCTCGGTGGGACTGCTCAGCCGCAGCGGCAATCTCACCTACGAAGTAGCCTGGGAAATGACACGAGCCGGTTATGGTCAGTCGATTGCCGTCAGTATTGGCAGCGAGCCGTTTGTCGGCTCTTCTGTCGTACAATGGCTGGAAATTTTGGCAGGGGATAAAAACACGAAGGTAATTGTTTTAGTTAGCCATATCGGTTTTAGTGATGAACAGGCGGCAGCAGAATACATCGTCGCAGCACTTGATAAGCCAGTAATTGTATACTTTGTAGGTCGCCTGCTTCCCCAAGAAAAACTTTTAGGTCCAGGGAATGCACTTGGTTTTTGGCGTCAGGAAGCGATGCTCACTTCTTCACAGGCTGAACTTGCCGCCGAACAGACACCTGAAAACCGAAAAATTGCCGCCTTCAAGCAAGCGAAAATTCCAATAGCAGAGCGCCCTTCCCAAATTCCAGATTTGGTGAAAAAGGCGCTCAAGAAGTAGTGCTGAGGACTGAGTGAAAGAGGGGAGAATCAGTCGCTACATTTCTCCCTCACCGAAGTGTTCTAGCGGGCGGGTAATGATGGACGATTGGCAAAGATTGCTTTGGAGGGAGATTCGCCTGCTAATCGCATCTGCCGCGTCAATTGTAAGCTTAACAATGTCGTAGCGCTCCACTGTCCCAAGATTGTCAGAAAAACGGGAATTGCGGAGGCTTCTTTTACAGCTATCCAGGGAAAGGCGGTAAGCAGCCACACACCAGAGCTTTGATAAAATGGCATCGACAGCAAGCTGAAAAAGGTTGGGGGGAATACAATCAAGGCTGTTACAGTTATGCTAGCCCAGAGCGATCGCTGCGTCTGAGCGATACCCGCCAATATCAAGATCCAGTTTAGGCTCAAGATCAAACCTAAAATAGCTGAAATCTTGTCAGAATTTTGGGGCCAAGACAGAATCCAAGCACCCCAAATTACGGTTTTAATTCCCAAATTTACTGCTACTGCTACCAGTGATGGGCTTTTTTCATCCCACAGCAAATCCTGCATTAAGTTACTCCAGAAACCTTTCCGGTTAGAAACCTTTTCCCGTCGGTAACGCGCCCAATCCTGCAAGGCTTGCCGGTGAGGGGACAAAACAGCAATTAAACCCAAAAACCACAGCAGGTTTACGGTTTCTATAATGAACAGCACTCCCCACAAAGACCCAGATTCAGCAAATCTTGCCGGATTTAAGTTGTTGTTTTGCAGACAAAATCCTAGAAGCAGTAATTCAAAGCAAGCGACTATCCAGTAACTTTGTTTTTTGCTGATAATCGTGGCGTTGGCATTAGAAAAACGCCGATTTAAAGCTTGCCAAATCCAGTAAGTCCACAAACCAAAATTTAGAATTGCAAAGGCGTCACCTAACAACAGATTACTACCAATCGGTATATAAAACCATTGCAAACTGTATCGTCCCGAATCGCTCCAATCAAAATTTGCCTGCGTAAACAGGTACACAGACGAATTAATTACGTTTAGCAAAGGCAAAGCAAATACAAAAGTTAAAAAGCTGGCTAACCAAGCTTGAAATCCGCTCAAAAATCCATAGAGTAAGGCAGCGCTGTAGAAGAAACAGTAACTAGCACCTGAGAGCAAATAAAAGCTCACCAGAAAGGAAAAAGGTACACCGGCACTAACAGCAGACCACAAATGTAATGGCAGTGCTAAGGCTACACCCAGATAAAGTAAAATAGGTACTCCCAGGATTTTCCCCGTCAAAATGCTCTGACTAGACTGGGGACTCAATCGAATGAAATTGAGGGTGCCTCGACGCTCTTCTTTGCCAAGGTCGCTGATAATCATATAGACCCCAGCGAGTAATAAAATAAGTGGCAAAATCCAATTCAAAACGCCAAATAGGGTCTGCCACCACTGCTGCCAGTCGATGATAATCTGACCTACAGCATCCAAACGGCAGTTGTAGTTGCTGTTTCTTACGCAGAAGCTGCTGTAAGTGTCATCAAGATTTAGCAGTTCGTAAAAATACATGACCAGTAGGAACTGACCAAGCAAAGAGACACCGATAGCGATCGCTAAATTGCGAGTTTTCAGGTGTCCTTTGAGTTCGCGCAGAAACTGAGGATTCCAGTCACCTAATCGCTCCATCCCAGGTAGGTTCATCGCCGTTTTCCTTTATCACAAGTTTTGAGAAAAACCCGTTTTCGAGGCAGAAAACGGGTTTTTCTAGATTTGTTTTTTTGTGTCCGCAAATTCGATTCGAGCGATCGCTTCTCTATACGCCAGTGGCAGGCAAAGAGGAACGACTGGACATCAGCGATTTCGACGCAGACTCACCCGCTTGTCGCAACTGTCGCGCTGTCTGAATACTCAACAAGCTGAACATTAGCCACTGACCCAGCACTGCCAGACCCAGGCTAGGCGCGGCAGCATCTTTGACCGCAGCCAAGGAGAAGACGGAAAACAGCCATATACCAGGCATTTTAGCGGGAGCGAGTGACAGCAAGCTGAAAATCACTGGGGGCAATATAATCAATCCAGCCACTGTACTCGCTGCCCAGAGCGATCGCTTCGGCGTCTTCATGAACAGCATTAGCTGAGCAACGCCTGCGTAAATCAAAATTAAATTTACACTCAGCAGGATGGTCGCCAGCGCCGATGCTTTATACGCACTTGCCGACCAAAGGAGTATCCAGGGCACCACGATGGTTGAAGCAATCAGCAAATTCAGCGCTACTGCTACCACTGAGGGGCTTTTGTC
The DNA here is from genome assembly GCF_042747725.1 of Coleofasciculus sp. H7-2. Classification (NCBI taxonomy): domain Bacteria; kingdom Bacillati; phylum Cyanobacteriota; class Cyanophyceae; order Coleofasciculales; family Coleofasciculaceae; genus Coleofasciculus; species Coleofasciculus sp. H7-2. The sequence continues at coordinate 160,336 of NZ_JBHZGO010000073.1, read as the reverse complement.
ACCCCATACCAAATCCTGCACCAAGTTTTTCACGCGAGAAGACGTTTTCTCCCGTCGGTAACGCGCCCAATCTTGCAAGACTTGCCGGTGAGGCGACAAAGCCGCCATCAGACACAAGAACAGCGGCAGATTTAACAAGAGTAAAGCACCAAAATTATCAAACAGTCCGTTTGGTATAGATTGTGGATTTTCTGTCCGCCATTTTGGTAGGGTTAGGGCAAATCCGAGAACAGCCACTTCAAAGCAAGCTGTCAGCAAGTAACTCTGCCGCTTGCTCAGTAGAGTAGCACCGGAGTTGTGAAAGCATCGCTTCATCCCTTGCCAAAACCATAAGGTTCCCACCGCATAGTTCAGCACGCTAAAGCCGATGACATTCCAAACGCTGGCACCTAGAGGTAAGTAAAACCATTTCCAGGCTTCCAGTTGCACCATTCCCGTTGAATAGGCACTTCCTTGAGAACTGGCATCAATCAGGTATGCCAGCACAATTGAAGGAGAAAACAGATGCAGCCAATCTAGGGAATTATGGATGAGTGGGCTGCTGTTAAGGCTCATGCTAGTCATGATGCTCAGAAACATCAGCACGATGCCGCTGCCAATCCAAGATTGAAATCCACCGAGTCCACCAGCGACCAAGCCATAAAGTAAGGCGGCGCTATAGATGCAAGCGGCGCTGGCAACAACGACACCATAAAAGCCCAGAATTAGAACTAAAGGAATTTCAGCCGACAGACCCGCCAACAAATGCAAAGGAATTGCCAGACCGGCTAGGAGATAAAGTAAAATCGGCACTCCCAGCAATTTGCCGCTGAAAATACTGGTTGTAGACTGCGGACTGAGGCGAATGAAATTTAGCGTGCCGCGATTTTCTTCCCGCGATAGGTCGCTAATTAGCATATAGGTGCCAGCCACCAAGACGGTCAAGCAGCCAATAACACTCAGCCACACGAACACATCTAGCCACCACAACTGCCAGTTAATGACCAAATTGCCAAGGGAGTCTACAAGGCACCTCTGCCCATAACCAGGGCGATTGTTTAGGCAATATCTACTGTAGATATCGCCCGTACCAGTATCAACCGGCAGTTGAGTCGCTAAACTCATCAGCAGTAGCATTTGACCCATCAGCGCGATCGCTACTGCAATTAATACATTTCGGGGTTTAAGACGCCCTTTAATTTCTCGTAACAGCTGGGGATTCCCATCTCCCAGCCGGTCGCTCCAATTAATTTTCATGACTAAAAAATCTCCAAAATCAAAATTAGTGCTGAGTGAAAAATGAGCATTGTTAATAACTCAGTCCTCAGTCCTCATCCCTCAGTCCTCATCCCTCAGTCTTCATCCCTCATCCCTCAGTCTTCATCCCTCATCCCTCATCCCTCAGTCCTCATCCCTCATCCCTCATCCCTCAGTCCTGTCTTAGGATGCTTGCTGGTGTCCCAGTTTGAGGAAGATGGTTTCCAAGTCTTCCTGAGTGCAATGAAATTCGGTTAGAGGGATGCCAGATTCAACAAGCGATCGCAACAACTTAGCACAATCTTCCTGACCACCCGCAAAGTAAAGGCGCACGCGCTCTTGTCCGGTCATCACCTCCAATTCTTCGACTAAAGGATGGTTTTTCAGTTTTGATACAAGTGACTCTAGCTTACCCAACGTAGACAAGAAAATTTGCTGGCGGCTGAGGCGGCGGCGAAGTTCCTTGAGTGACGCACTTTCTACTAGAAAGCCGAGTTCCATGATGCCTACTGAAGTGCAAAGTTCCTCTAAGTCGCTGAGGACGTGTGACGAAATGACAATCGTCATCCCTGCTTCCTGCAATACCTTGATGATTTCCCGAAACTGCATCCTGGCAAGTGGATCTAATCCCGAAACGGGTTCATCCAACAGCAGCAAAATCGGTTCGTGAATAATTGTCCGCGCCAGACTCAGGCGCTGTTTCATCCCCCGCGAGAGAGTGACAATCATGCTATTGCGCTTACCCGTTAGCTGCACCAGTTCTAAAACTTCCCGCAGGCGCTGGCTGCGGTGTGGTTCTCGCAAGCGGTAGAGACGCCCAAAATAGTCTAGGTAGTCCCAGACTGTCAAATCGTCATACAGGGGGAAGTCATCGGGTAGATAGCCGAGTCGCCGCTTCAGGGTAGGGTTGCTGTGATCGCGTTGCAGGCGATCGCCATTAATATAAATTTCGCCCGTCGTTGGCTCTTCAGCCGCCGCCAACATCCGCAACAACGTTGTTTTACCGGCTCCATTCGGTCCAATTAGTCCATAGACTTCACCAGCTTTTACCTGTAAATCAATATCATTAACAGCAATATGTCGATCGAATTGCTTGGTGAGTCCACAAGTTTGAATTGCCAGTTCTTTTGCCATAGCTGCTGAGGGTTGACTATAAGATGGCTTGCTTGAGTGCTAGCGTAGCCTTTACCTACAGCATTTGCCACGAGCGTTTCTGAAATTTAAACAACATTTCAGCAGCGATTAGCGTTGTAAACCCTTAATTTGCCCCAATGCGTGATAATTTCAGTCAGATAAAGCATTTTGCTATTTGGTTCGGCTAGCAGTTTCAACAGGACTTACCCAAAGCTTATACATATAGCATTTTTTCGGGTTCAATCCCCCTGTGGTTGCCCAAGAGATGTGGTGATATTTGCGTAAGTCCTTAGCTCTGTCAATGTCGTTAGTTAAAATTCCGATTCTCTGTTCTTCCAATTCTCAAATAGCACAGATGCAATCTTTGATAATTCTCTGCGAACCTTTTTATTAATATTTTTTAATAAAACTCCCCGATATTTTTTGAACCCTTCACAATTGAGATGCATCATATCATTTGTTTAAAATTATTTAAAAAATGCTTGCAAATAAGTCTTAGATATTTTATTATTTAATATTAAGTTTTTCCGTTGCAACCACTTGATGAATTAAAAAGTGTTTGCAAAGCTAGTTAGTAAATTATCTGACATCGACCTGAGAAAATGCTGAAAAAATAGTCTTGGTATCTTGTAGGGGCGAAGGATACCATTCGGCAAGGCTTACGCCTACAAGCGGCAATTTCTCATTGTTAGTGGCATTTACTGAATGATTTGCCCTTAGATATGAATGGTGGCATAACCGAATTTTCAGACATCCTGATAATGGCTGCCCTCATCGCCTTCTTTTTTGGTGGAAAACTAGCAATCAGAGGAATTGCTGGTATACCTGCACCTATTTAGGTTTAACTGGGCAGATTGTATCTGAATCTTAAGTGTTTTTTAGGTACATTTCCCCTGTATGATTAATAACTCGCAAGAGTTTTGAACGACCTATGACACAGCAGAACTACCGTATTACCCTACTCCCTGGCGATGGCATTGGCCCTGAAATTATGGCAGTGGCGGTAGACGTGCTGAAACTTGTCGGGAAACAATTTGATATTCAGTTTGAATTTCAAGAAGCCCTCTTGGGTGGTGCGGCAATTGACGCTACGGGAGAACCGCTACCCGCCCAAACGTTAGAAAGGTGCCGCAATAGTGATGCTGTTTTACTCGCCGCTATTGGCGGTTATAAGTGGGATAACCTCCCTCGCCATCAACGCCCGGAAACTGGTTTGCTAGGACTCAGGGCTGGTCTTGGTTTATTTGCCAATTTGCGTCCAGCAAAAATCTTACCCCAGTTAGTGGATGCCTCGTCGTTGAAACGGGAAGTGGTCGAGGGCGTCGATATGATGGTGGTGCGCGAATTGACTGGGGGTATTTACTTTGGGGAACCGAGAGGGATTTTTGCTACGGAAACGGGCCAGAAGCGCGGCGTCAATACAATGGCTTATACGGAAGCAGAAATTGACCGAATTGGGCGAGTAGCCTTTGAAACAGCGCAAAAACGCAGTGGGAAGCTATGTTCGGTGGATAAATCAAATGTGCTGGAAGTGTCGCAGTTGTGGCGCGATCGCATAACTGCTCTATCTAAAGAATATCCAGATGTAGAATTGTCTCACCTCTATGTAGACGCCGCTGCCATGCAACTTCTTCGCTGGCCTAAACAATTCGACACAATTGTAACTGGTAATCTATTTGGTGATATCCTGTCTGATGCTGCCGCTATGCTTACCGGCAGTATTGGAATGTTACCTTCTGCCAGTTTAGGTGCATCTGGTCCTGGTGTCTTTGAACCCGTCCACGGTTCTGCCCCCGATATCGCTCTTCAGGATAAAGCAAATCCGCTGGCGCAGGTTCTGAGTGCAGCGATGATGCTGCGCTACGGCTTAGACCAGCCTGCTGCTGCCAATAAAATTGAGCAAGCGGTGATGCAAGTTCTGGAGCAGGGCGATCGCACGGGTGACATCATGTCTGAGGGGATGAATCTTTTAGGGTGCAGTGCAATGGGCAATGCGTTGATCCAAGCCCTAGAACAGTAGACAAGAAAATTTCATCTTCAACTGCAACAAAAATTGTTATATCTATTGCAGTAATTGCACTGGTAGATTATAGACTAGCTCAAATATCAGGGGTAGACGAGTGGTTTACACTTCACAGCAACGGTTAGAAAATCGGACGGAAAGGATAGATATCCCCGTGTTGCTAGACCCCAGCATCGTCAGAGCAGCTCGACAAATCTATCGGACTTACTCGGAAGTCCATCCAGACCGCATACAGCGCCCTCTAGGGGTGGCGATCGATCGGTATACCTATCGGGGCAAGCTGATTTTTGCAGGCAAACCGATTCTGTTGCCGCAAGAATGTTTTGTGCCTTTTAGTCAAATTGAGTCGGAAATATATTAGTTATTAGTCTAATTGTCCTTAGTCATTAGTCATGACCAACCCACTACTAATGACCAATGACTCATGACCCATGACTCGTGACTAATTGCTATGGATAACTTGATGGCGTTGCCTGCTGCGGCGATTGTCTTCGCATTGGGTGCCTCGATTGGCAGTTTTCTGAATGTGGTAATTTATCGATTGCCAGCAGGCTTATCGATTCTTTGGCCCCCTTCTCGTTGCCCCCATTGCCTGCATCGACTGGGTAAGCGTGAAAATGTCCCAATTTTAGGCTGGCTGTGGTTACGGGGGCGCTGTCGCCACTGTAGAAGCAAGATTTCCGGGCGCTATCCACTGGTAGAAGCGGCAACAGGGATGCTGTTTTTGCTAGTTTTCTTGACGTTTGGAGTCTCAATGCAAACGCTAGGATACTGGGCTTTTTTCAGCTGGCTTTTAACACTATCGCTGATCGATTTAGACACAATGACGTTGCCCAATCCACTCACTCAAACGGGATTAATTTTGGGTTTAGTGTTTCAGGCGATCGCCGGTTTTCTGCCAGCAGCAAGTTGGGCGGAAAGTGCAAATCATTTGATGTCAGGCATTGTGGGTGGTGTAGTCGGAATTTGGTTGTTTGACATCATTGCTTTTGGGGGAGCGATCGCTTTTGGGCGAGCAGCAATGGGTGGAGGAGATGCTAAACTGGCGGCAATGATGGGAGCCTGGTTGGGCTGGAAGAATTTGCTACTGGCTGGGTTTTTGGCTTGTGCAGTGGGAGCCTTTGCCGGTGGGGGCGCGATCGCGCTTGGCTGGCACCAGAGGCACCGACCCATGCCCTTTGGTCCCTTTCTGGCACTGGGAGCGCTCTTAGCCACTTTTTGGGGAGAGGCGATTTGGTCTGCTTACCTGCAACTCTTTTTCCCCCTCAGTTAACCCATTCCCCCTGCCCTGATTTACCGCAATACTGCCGTATTGTAAGATATTCCAGTGTCTTGGATTACCCTAAAAACCAATTGCGTTCGCTGGGAAGCTGAATTAATGCAGCAGATGCTGGCGGCTCATCAAATTCCTAGTCGGATTCACGGGCGTCGGTGTGGCACCTTATTTCGGTGCGGGGAGTCCTACTGCCTTACAGGTGCGATCGCACCAGCAGTGGACAGCCCTGCTGTTATTGAGTCCGATTCAGGAAGAGCAAGCTTAAAGCGCCGGAAAATCATTTTAATAAGAGGAATTAACCGTTTTCATGTCTCTATTTGATTGGTTTGCAAATCGACGAAAATCAGAGCCAATTAGTCAACAGCGGCAAGAGCGTGAGATTGCGGATGGACTGTGGACAAAGTGCGAGGCGTGTGCTGTCCTTGCCTATACCAAAGACCTCCGCTTAAACGATATGGTTTGCCTGGAGTGCAACCATCACAACCGGGTGTTCAGCGATGAACGCATCCACCAGCTGATCGATGTCAATACCTGGATGCCGTTGGACGAGCAGGTGTTTCCCACCGATCCGCTGAAGTTCCGCGATCGCAAACAATATTGCGATCGCTTGCGAGAAACTCAAGACAAAACTGGCTTGGTGGACGCCGTACAGACAGGAATGGGGCAATTGGAGAGCTTGCCTGTCGCCCTCGGTGTCATGGACTTCCGCTTCATGGGCGGTAGCATGGGTTCTGTCGTCGGAGAAAAAATTACCCGCCTGATTGAGCGAGCCACCTGGGAAAGAAAGCCCGTAGTCATTGTCTGTGCCTCCGGCGGTGCCAGGATGCAGGAGGGAATGTTAAGTCTGATGCAAATGGCGAAAATCTCCGGGGCATTGGAGCGTCATCAAGACGCCAGACTGCTGTATATCCCGGTTCTCACTCACCCCACAACTGGCGGCGTCACTGCTTCTTTTGCCATGTTGGGAGACATCATTCTCGCAGAGCCAAAAGCCACAATTGGCTTTGCAGGGCGTCGCGTGATCGAACAAACCTTGCGAGAAAAGCTCCCCGATGATTTTCAAACCTCTGAGTATTTGCTCCAGCACGGTTTTGTAGACGCCATTGTGCCCCGCACTCAGTTAAAGAAAACTCTAGCCCAGCTCATTCGCCTGCACCAACTACTTCCCCCTGCACCGCCCCCCCTACCACTATCGGAAACTCTCGACTCCGATCGCCCAATATCTAGATTGATCCCAAGCAACTAGACAGGGAAGGGAAAGCGACCGCAAGAGTGGGATGATATTGATATTAGAGCGGTTCAATCTCTCTCAATCATCATGGGTTTTGCAGACCTGTCCATTGCCGAAATCGCAGCAGACTATAACCTCCCAGTAGAGGAGGTTTTCAAGCTGTGCGAACAATTGGGAATCGCCTATAAAACCCAACAGAGCCGTCTGGCTCTGGAGGATGCCAAGGCCATCATTTCTAAGATTCTGTCTCAAAAACAGGGATCGGGCACTGACGGAGGGTAAAATTAATCCCGACCAACTATCCTGAGTCCCAACAGTCGATTTTCCTTTCTGGCAATCGGCTTGCTTCTTTTTGTCCAGATGATTGGTTGAGAAGCCTGCAACTTAGGGGTCGGCTTATAAGATTGAGTCCAGCTGTGTTGTGGATCAAAAACTCGCACCAAATTTCTTAAGGAGAACCATGCTTAAGCGATACATAAGTCTGGCTTTAGCCACTGTAATTTTCACTTTCGGATTGCTTGTCAGTCGGGTAATGGCAGTCGAACTGACTGACGAAGTTCGCACCGTACAAGTAAACGATCGAGGTCAGCAGGTGACATTAAACTTAAAACAAGTCGCCGAAGGCAAACGCCTATTTAACTATGCCTGCGCTTCGTGCCATGCTGGGGGCGTCACCAAGACTGATTTCAATGTCGGTCTAGGCCCGGACGATTTGGCTGGGGCAAACCCGCCGCGCGACAACATTGCCGCTCTGGTGGATTATATGCATCATCCCACGACCTACGATGGGGAAACTGCAATCTCTGAAGTACACCCCAGCAAAGAGAGTTCCGATATTTATACGGTGATGAGAAATCTCACAGATGATGACCTGTTTGAGATCGCCGGTCATATCCTCCTACAGCCGAAAATCCTCGGCGAACAGTGGGGAGGCGGTAAAGCCGTGCGCTAAGTAAAATTATGAGTTATGAGTTATGAATTTTGAATAAATTCATAACTCATATTTTTTGCATTTTGTCAATTCGTAACACGGTCAATGCTGCGTCAATTATTCTCACTTCGCCGTTTATTTTTGATTTTGGGCATCTGCTTGGGCGTCTGGATGGTCAGTTTACCGGCTCAAGCCGCAGCCTCCTACGTTCGGCAGTACCTGCGAGTTACCGAACCCATTTCCATAGACTTAGATGGGCAAGGTCAGACTCGCCAGTTCTCTGCGGAAGATTTATCGGCAGGGAAGCAGTTATTTGAACAACACTGTCTAAATTGTCATGTCGGCGGCGCTACCCTGCCAAATCCCGCTGTGTCTTTGTCCCTGAAGGACTTGAATGGTGCCACTCCACCTCGCGACACCATCAACAGCATCGTGGCTTTCCTGCGGCAGCCGATGACCTACGACGGGGGCGAAGAAAGCTTTTGGTGTCGTCAAGTACCGGAAAGTTGGATGGCGCGTCAGGAGGTGGAAACTATAGCAGCCTTTGTTCTCAGAGCCGCACAGGTAGCACCGGGATGGGGTACAAATGATTTATGAACCCCGTGTCTATTCAGGATGCATCTGCCAATGCTTCCGATTGATAGAAAGCAAAAATGTCTTAATCTTCTACAGATGTAAACGTTAAAGCTAAAATATTACTAAACAAAATTAATTGACAATTTTGGGAGGAAACGATGAGATTGAGAATGACAATTCCCCGAAGCTTAGGTTTACTAATTTGCACAATTCTGCTAGTAGTCTCTAGCTTTGTGTTGTCAGCTTCTCCTGCATCAGCAGAAACCTATACGATTAAAATGGGCACGGATGCCGGGATGTTGAAGTTTGAACCGGCTAAACTCACAATCAAGCCGGGTGACACAGTAAAGTTTGTCAATAATAAACTAGCTCCCCATAATGCTGTTTTTGATGATAAGGGAGTGCCAAGCGGAGATAAAGCGCTGGCTAAGGAACTGTCTCACACCAAGTTGCTAAACTCTCCAGGAGAGTCCTACGAGACGACTTTCTCATCTGACACACCGCCGGGCACCTATACGTACTATTGTCAACCTCACAGGGGCGCTGGGATGGTTGGTAAAATTACAGTAGAGGGTTAATAGCACCGCTCCTTGGTACTGGCAATTCCATCATAATCACCCTTGAGGTTTAAGATTTCTTCTCCTCTTTGGTGATAGCAAAAGCCTTGAAGAAGCTTAGAATAGTTCTGCAAGGCTTTTTTTTATGACTGTACTTGTTAAGAAGAGGAGAATCAAGTTGAGGAAACTGTTATCGGTTTTACTGTTGACGATTGCGGTGTTGACAGTTGCCTTGACTCGCCCAGCCAATGCAGCTGATACAGCCAGTGGTGCTAAAATTTTCAGCGCTAACTGCGCTGCTTGCCACGTGGGCGGCGGTAACGTGATTATGGCTAACAAAACTTTGAAGAAGGATGCTCTAGACAAGTATGGGATGAACTCGATGGATGCCATTGTCAACCAGGTAACGAATGGAAAAAATGCCATGCCAGCCTTCAAAGGACGTCTGAATAAAAAGCAAATTGAGGACGTTGCTGGCTATGTCATGGAAAAGGCTGCACAGGGCTGGTAATCTGACAATAGTTCCCTCATGCACCATGATTAAACCCCTCTAGTGTACCTAGAGGGGTTTAATGTTTTACGGGTTTATCATTGCCTCTACCTTCTCACGGAGAGCGTCTCATACTGGATCTCTATCCAGAGGTGAAAAGACAGCTAGGAAGAAATTAAGTTATGTTGTTTCCAGCTTTTGCTTGGATAGTTAGGAAAGACGCCTGTGGTTCCTTTACGTGATGACAATCCTACAAGCATCACTCCGTATGTCACTTATGGACTGATTGCTGCGAATATTTTGGCTTTTATATATGAGTTGACTTTGGCCCCACAACAGCTGGAAGGTTTTTTTCACCTTGCTGCTGTGGTTCCTAGAGAGTTATCTGCTAGCTTTAGTGGCATACCTGTGAATCAGCCGGTACCGGAGTGGCTGACACTGGTGACATCGCAATTCTTGCACGGTGGGTTTTTACACCTTGCCGGTAATATGCTGTTCCTCTGGATTTTTGGCAACAACGTTGAAGACAAGCTGGGTCACGTCAAGTACTTAATTTTTTACCTGACGTGCGGGATTCTAGCGGTTTTAACTCAGTGGTATTTTTCAATGAATTCTGGCATTCCTTCCTTGGGGGCAAGTGGTGCGATCGCTGGTGTCTTAGGAGCCTACATTCTCAGATTCCCCAAAACACAAGTGCTGACATTAATTCCTTTGGGTATCTTCTTCACCACGATTCGCGTTCCTGCTGTTTTCTTTCTGGGTTTTTGGTTTGTTCAGCAGGCTTTTTATGGCGTCGCGAGTCTGAATGCGCCTACGAATATTGGGATGGAGCAAGGTGGAGTTGCCTATTGGGCACACGCTGGTGGCTTTATTTTCGGGGCAATCTTAGCACCGCTGTTGGGATTGTTTTCTTCCGACTCGGACAACCATCCAGAACAACAAACTTTTTAGCAAGCGGTTGCCGAGTGAGCTGGCATATTTTGAAAATCAGGAAAAGCGGTCACTTCTTCTGCTCTGCTACAACCAAGAATCTAAACTGGTTTTTTTAGACGCTTTACAGCTTGGTTTTTTACGAATGGCTAACTGCTCGCGATCTTTCTACAATGAGCGGTTAGCCATTTGTTATTAGCAGCCTCCATCTGGTTCGGATACCCGAAGCGGATTTGAGATGACTAGCGCTTAATGTACTCACTTGGCACTTGTTCTGACCGAGAATGGGAAGGCTCTAATTCTTCTTCTTCTTCTTCTTCTATGTCGGCTTCAATGTCCTCATTTTTCACGCTGGGAACCTGCACTGGGGTGTCTACCGCATTGATCAGCGCTCCCACGAGTGGCAGTTCTGCTGCGGTCAATTGATCGATTGCCTCTACCAAAATACTCTCCTGGGTGAAACCCGGTCGAGTCACCAGCACAATACCATCGGCGTAGGGTTCCAATAGGAGGGCATCGTTGCACCGGCTTAAGGCAGGGGTATCGAGAATTACTAAGTCAAAACGACCTCGCGCATCTTCGATCAGCCGCCTGAGTTCGCTGGATTCCAGAATCGCAGCGGCATTACGCACGGGGCCGGGACTGGGCACCACGTATAGGTTTTCAATGTCTGGGACTAAACGGATACACTCACTTAACTGAGTGTAGTACCGTAGGGGTTCAAGGCTAGCACCAGGATCGGGAGCGACTTTCAGGAACTTGGACTCAGAAGGCGATCGCAAATCGGTTTCTATCACCAGAGTGCGCTTGCCAGCAAAAGCCGATGCAATTCCGAGGTTATAAGCATTGACTGTCTTACCCTCTTGGCTAATCGTGCTGGTCAATAACACCACTTTCAAGGGTTGATCGCTCGCTCGCCGCAGATTGCTGCGGAAGCGCTCGTAATAGTCGTGATAAACGGAATCCTGCTGGAGCAAAATCGGCGTCTCGCCCAGTTGCGGATCTTGGAGGGCGACGAAAGGCACTTCACCCAGCACCAGCACATCCCGTTGTCGTAGTGCCGCCCGCACTTCCTCGACCGTGTAGAACGTGCCATCGAGCATCGCTAACAGGAAAATCAATCCGCCGCCAACCAACACCCCGACCAAAGCTCCCACTGCTACCGTTAACGGTAAGCTTTGGCTCTTCTGCTCGCTAGCGGCAACTTGTGGCGGTTGGGCAATAGTGAGACTGCTGACTGTCTCGGCTTCTGCTGCCTTGGCATCTACTAATGCCACTTGCATCTTATCGTACAGACCTTGTTTGAGCTGAATTTGCTGTTGTAGTCGTGCTTGATCCAGCTGCTTATTGGGGATTTTTACATATTCAGCCCGGAGTTGCTGCTCGGCTTTGCGGCTAGACTGTAGTTGCTGTTGCAGCGTTTCGCGCTGGGTTTGTAAAGCTACCAGAGTGTTTGCCATACCTTGCCGCGTTGGATCGAGGCTGCTGTCTCTGCGAATTTGACTGGGGGGCAAGGGTGCTGCCAAACCGTCTCCACCCATCACCTCCGATGCTCGCGCCGACAGCAGTTCGTTGTAGGCTGTTAGCTGTTTTTTCAGCTGAATGATTTGAGGATGCTCCTCCCGCAAATCCCGGCTGAGAATTTGCAGCTGGGTTTCAGTTTGATGAATTTGCGATCGCAAGCTGTTAATAATTGGGTCGGCACTCAAGGCAGAAGACGTGTAAGCTTCAGTCGCCGTCAAACCCAACTTGTTTTGTAGACTGCGAATTTGGGTATCAATTCCTTCCAAAGTCATCTGAATCTGACGTTGCTGCTCTTCGCTGCCAGAAATTGCACCCAGTGTCCTCCCATCCTGAGCGGCAACCAGTGCTGGTCCCTCCGTGCGAATATACTGCTCCAGTCTCTGTTGAGCCTCTCTAAGTTGCGTCTCAGCAGGAGATAACCGGGCACTGATGGAGTCAATAATCGCTCGTAGTCGGGAGCTGTTAATCAAACGACTTTGTTCCACCATTCCCTGCATCAGCGCTTCCAAGGTGGCAGCCGCTCGCTTCGGATCGCTATCGCTGTACGAAACTTGAATAACCTTCGGCCCGTCCTCCTCCGGCAGCTTTACTTTCGCATTTTTGGCAATTTGTGTTGTGTCTACTTTCACCCGCGTTGCTGCTGCTTTGACCACATTCTCTGCTAGCAGCGTATCCTCATTTAGCTCTTGACCCTGCTTTTGAATCGCTTGCGTCGTCGTCGAAAATGGAGCAATCGGCCCGTTATAAGCCAGCACGCCTGCGGCTTTGAAAACGGGAGCTGGTGCTGGTTGTATACCCACGACAGCTGACGCACCGACAATGATAGCAAAGCCAGCTAATCCAATCCATTTATGTTGATCGAGGGCGATCAGATAACGCTTAACAATGGGAGGAGTCATGGTCGTTTTCGGGACTAGGGGCTAGTGAGGAAATAAGGAGTAAAAACAAATAGAAATTAAAAGTTCACACTAAATATTTTTCTTATTTTGCTGCTTTGACTTGGCATTTTATAACATCTCTTTTCTCAGATATTTTTGTTGTAAGCTGGAATTTATTACCGGCTTCTTTAGTTTGAGTTATCATTATTATCGTTAGTTGGGCCAAAGAGGTTAGTAGCATTTTCTCTTAGCTGGTCAAAAAACAGCACGAATCCCAAAATATCCCGGAAGGGTTGAGTAAAGGTACTCAGTGCATAAGTAATTCTACCAATCAAGTTACGACCCACCACGATGACATCGTTATTCATCAGCGGGACATTTTGAGCAATATTTCCCAGTAGCGCTGCTTTCCCGTCTATTTTCTGAGTAACCGCTTTGCCGCGTTCGGGATCGAATCGAATCAGGGCGATATCCCGCAGGTTAGAATTATCTGGACTGGGGCCGATAGCGCTTAAAGCATCAACAAATGTACTACCGTTGGGCAAGCTAATACTACCAATTCCCCCACCAGCGTAGCTCAAAACTCGGATGTTGATCTGCTGCTGAGACACAGTGGAGCGAGAAACTAGCGAGCGATCGTAGTTTTGATCTGTGGCAACTTCTAGCTTCGGGATGACCACTGCATCGCCATCTTGTAAGCGTAAATTGGGGAGTGATTGTCCATTTAGCAGCGGCGTAAACAAATCAACCCGTTGCTCAATTGTCGAACCATCAATTCGGGCGCGACGCACCAAAACCGATCGCAGGTCTCCTAGAGTGGTGCTGCCGCCAGCAACCAGCAGTGCCGCAGACAGTTGAGATCCGGGTGATAGGGTGTAGTAACCGGGTTTCACCACTTCGCCGCTAATTGTGACTTGGGCTGGACGTGCCGAAGCTAAAGTTAAAGTCACATTAGGATTGATAAAAAAGCTGCTTAAACCTAAGCGAATTTTTTCTTGTGCTTCTTCTAAAGTCAAACCTTGTACTGACACCCTTCCCAGTTGAGGCACTATAATATCGCCTTGTTGATTAACTTGGGCTTGAAAGTTTAAATCCGGACGCAACCCAGAGAGTGAGAGTAATACAACCGGATCAACCACATAGCGGGTTAAGCCGGAACGAATTTTTTCTTGTGCTTCTTGCACGGTAAGACCTTTGAGCGACACTCTTCCCAGTAGCGGAACTATTATGTTGCCGTCTAGATCGATAGGGGTTTGAAGATTCAAATCTGGAAAGCGCTCAACCAAAATGCTAATTACATCTCCCGTTCCCAAGCGGTAGGTACCTGGAGGACGCTCAACCACAACGCTAACTACATCTCCAATTCCTAACTGGTAGCGGCTAAACTGCGGCGACGCAGTGCCTTCCAGAAGCGGTTGCTCTTGAGGATAGCCTACAGGTGGCGGCGGGCTTGTAGGGTCAACGGCAGCAGGAGGCACCACCACAGGAAATTGCGGCAACTGCGCCTGAGTGTCAAAGTGTCCAGCTATAGGTGTTGCTGTTGCCTGTCGCGTCCAGAGAAAGACACCACCCAACAGCGTATAAACAGTCGTTTGGATACTGACGAGGGAGAGGGCTGTAAAGCGACGCAACTGAATTTTACTCATTAGTCAGTAGTCATTATTCAGTAGTTATTAGTCATTAGCTAAAAACTAAGGACTAATAACTTTTGGACGTAAAACCTCTGCCATCAAGGCGGCTTGAACCGTTTGACCGAGCGATTTAGCCAGCGGCAGAGCTGTGTCAACCTCAGCCAAAGGTTCCATTGGCATCAAGATGCTAACAGCAACCCAAGGCAAGCGGCGACGATGCAACTGCACCATTTGATCCGCCCAGAACCAGCCACTGGGAGCAGGATTGCCTCCTCCAGGCCAAGCGTACCACTGTAGCACAGCGAAGGTCTGCTGCCGAGTCCAACCGCGAAAGAAACGAGCTTCAACATTGGAAGATGTCGGACGTGCAGGAGAAGTTCCGGGTTCTTTTGTTTTGTGCGTTCCTGCTTGCGAAGGAGTTTCAACCTTAAAGTGCAAGCGACGCTCTTGATCTGTCTGCCACTCCTTAAATCCATTAATGTCCATCCACTCAACCTCTGGCTGAGCCTTATTGTCATCTTGGGGCAAAAGCAGCAAAGTTACCTGGGTTTTTTCATCCCGCTGGAGTTCCTGAATTGACCATTTATGACCGCCAATCGTTACGGTATGCTGTTGTTGAGTCTGCCAGTCGGGAAGCGATAGCCCAGTCTGCCGTAAATTTTTCATCTGCTTGAGGTTGGCAATTTTTGGAGGATGCGCCCAAGGCCAGTGTCCCGTCCAGTAACTAGGAACTGCACCAATTGCCATTAGCACGATGAGAAAACATAGGACGACGACTTTAGAAAATTGCAAGCGCTGCAATAACTTGGGCAGTTTCATGCTTCATCCTTTTGAGGCGCATCTGAGCTATATTTTTCAATCAAAATCAGTAGAAGCACAATTAACCCCAACATACAGGCAGAATAAACGTCGCCGCCCCAGCCTTCGTGCAGCCAATCAAAAGCTTTTTCTTGACCAGTGCCATGAAAGAAGGTAAGCAGGGTATTGCGGACGATATTACCACTGATGCTGATGACCGCTGCACCCACGATTAACAAAATTGTCTTTGTGCGAGACCTCCAAGTATCCGTCCAGTAAAGCAGCATTAAGGTTACGTAGAAACTGGTGAATAACATCTTAAGACCTGCACAGAAAGGCGCAACTTCTACAATTCGTCCACCCACGAACAAGTAAATCTGGTTGACAGTGACATCCATGCCGAACTGAGTCAGGATAAAACCAGCCGTTCCGGCAATAAATCGCTGGAGGGGTAAGGTATAGGGAGCCAGCAAGTAAGGAATTTGCGTCGGCGTTGCCAAAAATACGAGCAACAAGGGAAAGCTTTGAAGTTTGAAGCCAGGAACTCCTTTCAGCCACAGACAAAGTCCAGCTAATACAGCGGGAAAGGATAAATTTATCAGGTCAGTAATGCCGCTGAGATAAAATACCCCGCCCAACGCCAGCAAGGCTGCGCCTAGTGGATGACTTGTATCTGGTAATTGACGCCAATGCTGTCGATTTAACCAGCTGATATAGGCGGCAAAAGGCAAACCAATTAAACCGTGACTGTAATATTCATGTTCAATACTGATATTTTTGTTCAGCCAGCCATCGTACCAGTGCCATAAAAGCGGAGCATACAGAATCACCAGCAGAGCAATGATGGTTCCTTCTAGCAAGTAGCGCTCAATGGCAATCGGAATCTTTCGCTCAAATTGCATAGTTTGACCTTAATTATCTAAGCTTTACTTAATGCTAAGGGTGCAAAGGTACGCAAAGTTAGAATTCTCCTTGGCGTACCGAGAGCGCTTCCCTTTGCGTTCTTTGGGTTGAAAATTTATCAGGTTCTAACACACAAGGTTTGCAAGGTATCAATGACCTGATGGACTTGGGTATCGCTTAAGCCTGGATACATAGGTAAGGATAAAATTTCTAGTGCTAGGGCTTCGGCTTGGGGGAAGTCTCCGGCTTGATAGCCGAGATTCTCGAAGGCGGGTTGAAGATGACAGGGAATGGGGTAGTGGATGCCGGTTTGAATGCCAACAGCCGCTAGTTTGTCTTGAATCGTCTGCCGGTCGAGGGGACAAGCTTTGGTGATGCGGATAACATACAGGTGATAAATGTGACCGTTCCCATTTTGGTTTTGTAGGGAAAAAATTCCGGAGTTTGCCAGCGGCTTTAGTAAAACATCGTACTGCTGGGCTGCTTGATTACGTGCCTGATTCCAGTCGGCAAGATGAGGTAGTTTGATGTTGAGGACAGCGGCTTGCAGGGTATCGAGTCGGCTGTTGGTACCGGATTCGGTGTGATAATATTTACGGGAAGAACCGTAATTGCGGAGCGATCGCATTTTCTGCGCGATCGCTTCGTCATCGGTGATCACCATGCCTCCATCCCCTAATGCCCCCAAATTTTTACTGGGATAGAAGCTAAA
Organism: Coleofasciculus sp. H7-2; assembly: GCF_042747725.1. Lineage (NCBI taxonomy): Bacteria > Bacillati > Cyanobacteriota > Cyanophyceae > Coleofasciculales > Coleofasciculaceae > Coleofasciculus > Coleofasciculus sp. H7-2. The sequence goes on along the minus strand of NZ_JBHZGO010000073.1, from coordinate 143,506 downwards.
AGCTGCTGCTTTGCCAATAGAACCAGCACGATAACCTTCTCGCTCTGCCAGGTGAGCCTGAGCGGCGTCTTCAAATACAATCAGGTTGTGGGCGCTGGCGAAGTCCAAAAGTTGGCGAGGCGAAACCATTTGCCCATACAAATGCACCGGAACGATTGCTTTGGTTTTGGGTGTGACTGCCTTTTCGGCGGCTGTAAAGTCAATTAGCGCAGTTTGGGGGTCGCAATCGACTAAAATTGGTGTGGCACCAGCGTGGGTGACGCCAATCAAAGTGGCGATGAAAGTATTGGTGGGTAAAATGACCTCATCCCCGGCACCAATGCCACAGGCTTCTAATCCGAGCGCTAGCGCATCTGTTCCCGAAGCGACCCCAATGCCATAAGCCACACCACAGGCACTCGCAAACGCCGCCTCGAAGTCAGCCACAGCCTGACCTAATATAAAATCTCCCCGTTGAATCGTACCCCGCACTGCCTCCTCTATCTGTGTTTGAAGAGGCTGGTGTTGGAGTTGAAGATCCACAAAGGGAATTGCTGTCGTGATATTGTTCATACGGTGTGGGGATTAAAGTTAGGGATAGTTCCTAGAGTTTTTTTGAATTGCCAACAAGAATGCCTTTGGATATATCAACAGCACTGATGGGGCGAGAAGCCTACGCTTTTAGGCTGATTACTTCCATAGAGTTTTCACTATTGATCCAGCTAAAGACCAGTTTAAGCGAGACGAATACTCCCTATATGAAGAGAAAGTAAAGCTTTTATATTGAGAATAGTTACAAGATAACCAGGAAATTCTCTATATAGAATTTAATTAATTTTTATATCATAAGTCCGTAGTTGGGTTTTCCAAATATAAAAAGGGCTAATGAGGCTATTAATAAAAAGCTCCATTTGACAAGCGGCTACAATATCATCTTTTAACGAAAATTTGTACTTGATTAGATGAAATAAGATTTTACGTAAATCGTTAAACATATACAGAAAAAAAGCGAGGGGTCGCTGCCAAGGTTTGACACTGAGCATCCGAGTCCGATGGCGGCTCAAACCAATGCCGCGACATAATTTGATTAAATACTCTTTCTCTAAGCGCCAGTAGGGAATTCGATGGTAAATACACATTTCAGGGTTGTACCAAATTTCCCATCCAGCTTGTTGAATATGTAATAGCGCTTCCAAATCTTCTCCTGCCAGCATATTGTCGCCAATTCGCCCGTGAAGAATAAAATTTTTAGGCACAGTTTCCAGCCAGACTTGGCGACGCACAACTAATCCAGCCCCAGGTGGTAGCAGCTTTTTGTGGGGTTCGTAGCATAGAGCATTTGCTCCTCTGTCTGCGATTGCCAGCAGACAGGCAATTTTCTCAAAATTTTGGGGAGGAGTTCCTTGCAAGTCGCCATAAATGCGGCTTCCATAACCGCCAACTTTCGGATGCTTTTGCCCAAATGTGTAGGCTGCCGAAACCCACGTTGATGTTGGTAAATTATCGTCATCGAGAAATCCAATCAATTTACCTCTGGCTTCTTGGACTGCACGTTGACGGGAAAAGGCAAGTCCTTGTTGGGGTTCAAAACAATACCTTAAAGGATAGGCTACAGGCCAGTGAGATTGGTATTCTTGAACAACTTTTGCGGTGTTGTCTGAGCTGTTATTATCAATAACTAGAACTTCCCAGGCAATTTGCTCGGTATGAGTTTGCGATCGCAGTCGCTCTAGTACATCAGGTAAGCGGTTTTCCCCGTTATAGGTCGGAATGGCTACAGTAAAATCAACAGACATCGGTTTCAGAGCAGTTTTTTCAGATATGCGCTCGTAACTAAGCATATGTTACATTCCCAGGCTTAATGATGCTCTTCTATGCTCTTAGTATGCCCAGAATTACTGGTTGAAATCGTCACCCCACGAACATAATTAGGACTGCGCGAATTGCCAACACTATCGAGAAGCACCGCCCTTTGCAAACAAGATCGAAGATGTAGATGCAAATTTAATTTCTCTGGTTTCAGCACTGCGTAATCTGGAAGATCGTCGTCAGCGGCTGATGAGGCGGGTTGAGGACTCGGCTGTGGGTGGACGCCTGCGAGAAATCGACATTTATGACGATTCAAAGCCAGAGACAAGTTTAGAGCTAGGTTTTCTCGTGGCACCCTGAACATTGGGGTTGTGGGAGGGATACGACAAAGTAAGAGTCGCCTCTTATAAAGTTTAACTGCACTCACAGCATCTGAAGTTCCAGATGGCGATCGCCAACATTGTACGGATATCGCTAGTACTATTCACCACAACCCAAAGGTAGAAATTTAGGGTGAGGTTTAGTTTCATTCAGAGCATGGTTTCTGGATGAAGTGATTGGCTTGGATGATAATAAATTGCGCTTGATGAATTTGCCAGAAATCCTTTGCCTGCCTTGCTTAGCGACCTTCTGGGATATGCTGAACTAGGAGCGATGGATGCAGGATGCAGATTCTACCGATAATTGGCATCTGTGTAGCGATGTTTTAGCAGTTAATCGTATTCGTGTTGGATGCGATCGCGTACCAAAAATCAGCTTTCACCATACCTGATTCAAATCCAACTCAAATCCAGGTAGCACATCAAAGCCAGATACAGTTGTGGGAGATTGCAACACTTCTACATCTTGCCCTGGACGGTAAATTTCCACTTGCTTCGTCTTCGGGTCAATCAGCCAGCCTAAGCGAACGCCGTTGTCAATATACTCACGCATCTTTGCCCGTACCTTTTCTAGGGAATCACTACTAGAGCGTAATTCCACCACAAAGTCAGGAGATAAAGGCGAGAACTGTTCCTGTTGCTGGCTAGAGGTAAGAGTTTCCCACCGTTCATTACTCACCCAAGTAGCATCAGGCGACTTGACAGCACCATTAGGAAGGGTAAAGCCTGTAGAGGAATCAAAGACTATGCCTAAGCCTGTCTGTCGATTCCAGAGCCATAGTTGGGCGTTCAGTCCAGAGTTTTGCTTGCCTGTCCAGGGATATGTTGGAGGCATAATGATTACTTCTCCAGTAGCTGCACGTTCTAGCTGCAAGTCTTGGTTAGCTTGGGCTAGTTCAACAAACCCCTCAGATGTCAGATGGGGAATATTCAGCGTGATGGCGTTCATAGGCTGCACGAGTGATGCCTGAGTCTGTGACCTCAATTATAAAGGTTGCTCAATTTGGTTTCCAGGTAGCTGATTAGTGGATGGATGCGATCGCTCCTTCACCCTGTTTTCCCATCGCTATTGAATTTTTGAACCGACAAGGCGCAAAGGAGACAAACAAAGGAGAAGCGCGATCGCACTTCACCAAACTTTATTCAAATTCAACTCAAATCCTGGCAGTACATCACAGCCAGATACAGTTGTGGGAGACTGCAACACTTCTACATCTTGCCCTGGACGGTAAATTTCCACTTGCTTCGTCTTCGGGTCAATCAGCCAGCCTAAGCGAACGCCGTTGTCAATATACTCCTGCATCTTTTTCCGCAGCTTCTGGAGCGAGTCACTTTCAGAGCGCAACTCGATCACAAAATCAGGAGATAGAGGCGAAAATTCCTCTTTTTGCTGGCTGGGGGTTAATGCCTCCCATCGTTCATTACTCACCCAGCTGAGATCGGGCGACTTGACAGCCTCATTAGGAAGGGTAAAGCCAGTGGAGGAATCAAAGCCAATACCAAGCCCAGTTTGTTCAATCCAGGCAGCAAGTTGGGCAAGCAGGCTGAAATTTTGCTTGCCTGTCCAAGGATATGTTGGAGGCATTAATATTACTTCTCCAGTTGCGGCACGTTCTAGCTGCAAGTCTTCATTAGCTTGACACAATTGAGCAAACCCCTCGGCTGTCAGATGGGGAATATTCAGCGTGATGGCGTTCATAGGCTGCACGAGTGATGCCTGAGTCTGTGACCTCAATTATAAAGGTTGCTCAATTTGGTTTCCAGGTAGCTGATTGGTGGATGGATGCGATCGCATCTGCAACTTATCCCGCACAGTTTGGGGAATTCAGTGCGATCGCTTCTCAATTGCAAAGGATGTATTTGATGCGATCGCGCTCCACTTCACCGCATCTTAAACTAAAACTATGAGTGAAATTCGTTGGAAACTAGCTGAATACCTAAAGTTACGAGGCTTCACCGCCGACAAGTTAGTAGCCGTTGTCGGCGATGCAGTTGAGCCTGAAATTATCTACCGACTGGTAGAAAAACCAAAAGAGCAGCGTCACATAGAGCTATCTACCCTAGCTGCTATCCTAGAGGGTCTAATCAAACTCACAGGAATTCCTGTGAACGTGGCAGAAATAATGGAATTTGTGCCTCATCTGTCTGAGGAATTCCTAGAAAACTCACCTTGGCGGGATATCTTCCTGGGTGAGGACAGCGAACCCTATGACTGGGGAGATGAAGACCCGCTCACAATTGGTAAGCCTGTGCGCTATATTCCCGGCGTTGGGGCAGTTATTGTGGAAGATGAAGGGGTAGCGCCACCCCGTGACTAACACATTCAGTGTCAGGGATGTTTTACTGGTTGAGTTCCCGATTCACACTCCCCTCGGTCGCGAACAACAAGGTCAACGTCCAGCTGTCGTTGTTGCTTTGCCTGGTGATACGGGGTCTGTGCGTTTTTCGCTTGTTGTTGTCGTTCCCACGACAGCACAATCAGGAGACTGGGTGGCGGAAAACCCGACTTTGTACCCGTTTCTTCCAGCTGGAGTTGGGGGTATTAGACGTAACTCAATAGTTTTATTAGATCAGATACGTGCTATAGATGTCCGGCGCGTCTTGCGCTACCGAGGCACTTTAACTCCTGACGAGTATCAGCCTATCGAAGATGGTTTGAAGGCAATGTTCAGGTTTTTAACTATATAAAATAAACCCAGTTTCTTGAAGAAACTGGGTTTTAAGGAATACTAATGACCTAGTAATTTATCTCGCAGGTGCTTAATGCGATCGCGGTATTTTGCAGCCTCTTCAAACTGCAAATTCTTTGCTGCTTCTTTCATCTGCGCTTCCAGTTGGGTAATTAACTCTGGGATTTGTTCTAAGGAAAGCTCGTCCGCCTGTTCGTAAACCTCTTCCAACTGTTGGGTATTTAGCCGCCGCGACACATCCAGAAAAGCCAGAATTGAGTTAGTGACTTTTTTGATAATTGGCTGGGGTGTAATGTTGTGCATTTTGTTATATGCCATCTGAATCCCCCGCCGCCGGTCGGTTTCGTCAATCGCTTTGATCATGCTATCGGTGAGATTATCAGCATAGAGGATCGCTTGACCCCGGATGTGACGAGCGGCGCGACCAATGGTTTGAATGAGCGATCGCTCTGCGCGTAAGAAACCCTCTTTATCTGCATCTAAAATTGCCACCAGAGACACTTCCGGCAAATCCAATCCTTCTCGCAGCAGGTTGACGCCGATTAGCACATCGAAATTGCCTTCGCGCAACTCTTGCAAGATTTCAATTCGCTCAATCGAGTTAATCTCTGAATGCAGATAGCGGACTCGAATTCCTCGTTCTTGTAGATACTCTGTCAAATCCTCCGCCATGCGCTTAGTTAAAGTAGTAACTAGCACCCGTTCTCGCTTGTCAATCCTGTCTTTAATTTCACCCAACAAGTCGTCAATTTGTCCTTCCGTGGGACGCACAAAAATTTCTGGATCGATAACGCCAGTCGGACGAATTACCTGTTGTACAATTCGATCCTCTGACTGTTCTATCTCCCAGTTACCGGGAGTTGCAGAAACAAAAATACACTGATTCACCTTCTCCCAAAATTCTTCCGACTTCAGAGGACGATTATCAGCCGCACTGGGAAGGCGAAAACCATGCTCAATCAGCACTTTTTTTCGTGCTTGGTCGCCATTGTACATTCCCCGGATTTGCGGAACGCTGACGTGAGATTCATCCACCACTAACAGCCAATCTTTGGGAAAATAATCAATCAAGGACTCTGGCGGTTCTCCCGCACGCCGTCCTGCTAAATGTCGGGAATAGTTCTCAACGCCGTTGCAATATCCTACTTCCCGCAACATTTCCAAATCGTAGCGAGTGCGCTGATCGAGTCGTTGCGCCTCTAGTAATTTCCCGGCTTTTTCTAATTCTGACCGCCGATCTTTTAGTTCCTGCTCAATGTCGTTGCAAGCCGCTTCTAACCGATCTTCTGGGGTGACAAAGTGACGCGCTGGGTACACATTTATGGCGTCCATACTCTGAAGAATTTCGCCGGTTACGGGGTCAACGTAACGAATGGCGTCAATTTCATCTCCAAAAAATTCTACGCGAATAATCCGGTCTTCGTAAGCAGGACCAATTTCTAGCACATCGCCCCGAACTCGGAACTTTCCTCGCCCCATTTCTACATCGTTGCGGCTATACTGCACGGAAGCTAAATCTCGCAGCAACTCGCGTTGATTCACTTCTAGTCCCATCTTTAAAGGAATCGCGGCTTTTAGGTATTCCGAGGGAATTCCCAAACCATAAATACAGCTAATGGAAGCCACGACAATGACATCGCGCCGTTCAAAAAGCGATCGCGTGGCGGAGTGTCGCAACATATCAATTTCGTCGTTAATTGCGGCACTTTTCTCGATATAAGTGTCGGTGACGGGAATATACGCTTCTGGCTGATAGTAGTCGTAGTAACTGACAAAATACTCCACCGCGTTTGGGGGAAAGAATTCCCGCAATTCGTTACACAATTGAGCGGCGAGAGTTTTGTTGTGCGCCAGCACCAGCGTGGGTCTGCCGACTTTCTCAATAACGGCTGCTACTGAGAATGTCTTGCCCGTTCCCGTCGCTCCCAGTAGGGTTTGAAAGCGATCGCCAGCGAGTAAGCCTTTCGTGAGTTGTGCGATCGCGTTCGGCTGATCGCCCATCGGTTGAAAGGGAGCTTGCAGACAAAATTGCGACATACAGTTTTAAGAAGCTTTAAGAAAATCGTTTTTCGTGCCTGGAGCTTGGTCGGCACATTACCAGATATCTCTCTTGTCTCATCCTACCCATTTGCGATCTTCTATGCCTTGCTCATCTAGCGATCGCCAGAAATCAATCCTGACTTGTCACTGCCATGCACGGTCATAGAGGATGGCATAAATATTTTAACAAATATTTATAATAATTATTTTTTCTATGCAAGCGGTAAAGCGATCGCTGATTAGTTGATTGGCTTCAATATTGCTTGCAGATGAAATTGTGCTATCACAGTTTTTCGCAACCGCGCTCTGTTAGCACTTTGGACTAATTCACTTATACCCATTTACTTTATAGCACTACATTTGCGATTCTGGAAAGCCGCTTTTTTCTAGCGCAGCGGCGCTCCCATTGCGAAGGTTCGGGAGAGCTGTTGCAGGCAATTCGTCAAATGGGATTATCGTCCCACTTTTTTTAGTCTATCCGATATTTTTTCCTAAAACAATTAAGAATATTATTGAAATATCATCTACCTTTAGCAGTAGAAACTACTCATTCTTTCAGTATATGTAAAGAGTAATAACAGCGATCCCCATCTTTTCTATCTGGGGAGAGAAGGCTATGTAAAAAAAAACAGATACATTGAATGCATACCCGCAAAAGAAGATTGCGCCAAAAGCAAATTTAACGCATCTTCTAAAGGAAGACTGTTTAAAAATTAGGAGAAAAAAATGAGCGTTGAAGATAGAGCCAAAGCAACTGGCAAAAATATCGAAGGCAAAGCCCAAGAAGCGCTCGGCAACATAACTGGCGATCCAGAAGATAAAGCTGAAGGCAAAGCCAAGCAAGCTGAAGCCCAAGTGGGTCACGCCAAAGAAGACGTGAAAGATAAAGCAAAAGATTTGGTTGATAACGCCTAATACTTGACTACGGAGGTCTAGTTACTGAAGAGATTCATCTAGACCTTCTCCCTTATTTAATCCAGCCAATACCACAGACAGATAACACTTTGATTCTGTCTGACAAAGATGAGTTTAATAGGAGACTGAGGTGAATTTTCTTCAGCAATTTCGTAAAATTTTTACGGCTTTAGTCTTGGTTCTGTTCCTTTCCACGGCTACAGCTTGTAGTGGAGCTAGCCAAGCAACTCAACCGAGAACGCTACCAGGTGCGAGTAGCGGTGCTAATAGCATTGTCGCTTATCAACAGTTGGAACGCGGTAGCACTCCAGTCGGTCAGGAATTTGGGAATTGGGTAGTCCAGACAGCTAAAGGATTGGTCAAGGATGCCTACGTCCGTGATAACAACAAATTGGGAGTTGTGATTACGCCGCAAGTCCGTCCTAATGAAGTCAAAGGTTTAGCAAGCTCTTTAGCCCAAGGATTCCACAAGAATTTTCCCAACCAAGATTTAACCGTTTTGATGTATGCGCCAGATAAAAAACTGATTTTGACAGCCAAGTATGACGATCAGTCAAAACAGATTCAGTATCAAGGCGCTTAGTCTAACTAAGGGGAAATCGGTAAAAGCTGGGGTAGCTCATCTAGCTTCAACTACTTCAGAAGGTGCATTTGTAGAGATAGGAGGAATCCCGTCTCTACCCAGAATTTACGATTTTTTCTTTTAGCTTTTGAATCAGGAGATAAGAAAATGACCAGCAGCGAACAATATAAGCGTCAAATCATGAATGATTTGGCTGGTGGTAACTCCGAATCTATGCAGGACGCTCCAACCGATCCCAGCAGCGACTATCAAAATTTTGATGACTTTGCTCAACGCTCTTCTAGAGACGAACGCCGTCAACTGTTTGGTCGGTCGCTACATCCGGACAGCATTCCCGTCAGCCAGATGGAGCCAGAACTGCAAAAAGCGATCGCGCAGATTCAACCCAACGAACGGGATGATGTAGCGCGGGAGTTCTTCAAGCGGTTAAAGGAAAGAGGACTCAATGACCGCCAGTTAGAGCAACAATTAAGTCTCTCCACCCATCACACCAACCATATGAGTGCGGATGATGTCAGCAAGCTGGCTACCTTTACCTATCACACTCATCCTGACATTTTCCAAGATGTATTAGCTGACAAACCAGCTATCATGAAGTTTCTTAGCAATCCAGTGGTTGCCGCTGTATTTGGCGTCATGGCTGCTAAGTGGCTAGGCGGTCGCAGGCACTAAAGCCAGCACACATGAAACAGCATTAGCTTGTTAAAAAAAGGGTATTCAATTTGATTGGATACCCTTTTTTTGTTAGGTACTATGTACGCGACAATTTGTGTAGTTAGTAGTCAGCAAAGAATTGTTCGGCGGCAAGGCGATGCCAAGCTGCTTTTTCCTCTTCTTGTGTATCGGTCGGTTCATTCACCAGAATAATCACTCTCACTTCTTGGTTAGTTGGCAAGTGTTTTAAGAAGGTTTCTGGAAATTCAAGTTTTCCTTCGGATGTCACCTTGACTAGAAATTCCTATGCTTTCATAGTGCCAGTTTAATCTCAGAAGATTCTCCCAAAGCTTCATTTACTACAATCAACTTTCCCTGATTATCAGCTCCTAATTGTTGATTTGCATTAAGTAGTTCAATTCCATAAATGGTGCCGTCAGGCGCTATATCCACATTCATTTCATCGCTCACCTGGATGGTTTCTACCTGCACTGTTTTTTCTTGTAGATAAATATAAGCGACGTTGTATCTTGGATCGTAAGTTAGTTTCATAAAATATTGTCCTCAAAAGAATTTAACAATTACATTGATAACCAGCCAGTCTTCTTCGTTTTCTTTAACTGCAATAACCTCTACCTTTTTCGTAGCATAAAATTTTTGGCTCTTCCGTAGTTGGTATGCTAAATTATAGTCAAGAAGCGCCACAAGCTATACTAGCCATAAATTTAAGCCAATTTAGCGTTTATTAAATAGAAAATACAGTCCAAAATTGTTATACCTTGCTAGGTAAGCCTTTCAAGTTTTGGGATCAACTTTTTAGCATACCAAGTAATGAAGAGCCAAATTTTTCCCGCCACTCGGCATTGAAGGGAAAGTTACGCCTAAAGCCTGTTCGCTCCAATTGAGCAGGAAATGTTGCACCACCTTCAACAGTGACAATAACTTCTGCCTCAGTTGCACCACGCTCTATTAATCTTGCTTGAGCATGGGGATGTAGCCTAACGCTCACCTTTATTACTTCCTAAACATTCTATTAAATTGCTCTTTTTTAAGAAGACAACCGCCAAATCTTGATAGTGTCGTCGAGACTGCCACTAGCGAGTAGCTGCCCATCCGGGCTAAAGGCGACGGAATTAACCGACTTGGAATGACCAGTGAGAGTGCGGATTTGTTTGCCCGTACCCAGTTGCCAAATCTTGATAGTGTCGTCGAGACTGCCACTAGCGAGTAGCTGCCCATCCGGGCTAAAGGCGACGGAATTAACCCACTTGGAATGACCTGTGAGAGTTTGTACGCATTGCCAAGTGTGAGGAATAATTACAGCAGGTATTGATGGGCTTGGATTGTGTATTTGCGGTTTGGGATTTGGTGATAGCGGAGGAACCACTGTAACGGGTGTTACTGACTTTGGTTGGGGTGTTATTGGTGGTATAGAGGATTGTTTCCTTAAACCTGCCCCTAAATCGCATCCCAACAAATCCAACCACTCCTGCACCGACTGCGGGCGATACTTTTGATTAAGCGCCATTCCCCGCATAATTGCCTCATTTACTCGGTCGCTGATGTTGGGATTTAACCGTTGCGGTGGTTCTAGGGGAATATTTTGCAATCTCGCAGGCGCAGGCATTGGCACTTCTGCGGTAAGCAAACTATACAAGGTAGCGGCTAGGGCGTAGACATCTATGTATTCTCCCCGTTCTGCATTAGGGATATATTGTTCGGGTGGCGCATAGCCAGGAGTCAGATTTTCTGTATGCGTCTGGATAGCATTGGGGATAAATTCTCTAGCAATGCCAAAGTCAATCAGCACAGCTTCCAATTTACCACTGCGTAACATAATGTTATTGGGCTTGAGATCCCGATGTAGCAAGCCGCGTTCGTGAATTTGCGTTAAAGCATCGCCAATTTGCCCGATGTAGTGTAGCGCTTCTGGTTCCGATAATACCCCCATCCGGATGACACGCTGGTCTAAGTCTTCGCCTTCGATATACTCCATCGCTATGCAAGGCAGATTCCCTTCATCGAAGACATTTTCAATCTGCACTATATGAGGGTGACGACACAAAGCCAGCCGCAGCGCTTCATCGCGGAAATCTTGCCGTAATTTAGCTTGGCGCGTTATCCAAGCTGGATGATTGAGAATTTGTTCTCTCAGGGTTTTAATCACCCGCAGTTCGCCGCGTTTATTTCTGGCAAGATAGGTGATGCCGATACCGCCTTCGCCTAGCCTCTTTGCGATAATATAGCGATCGCCAAACAATGCTTGCCCATTCGTCCAAACCATCTTTCACGATTGCTAAATGCTGTTACTCATTCTGGCACGGTATCAAGATAGGGACGTGCTAAAACTTTTGTACATTCTCCTCTATCTAACAACAAAAAAAGCCCGCGATCGCAGGCTTTTTTCATCTAGTAGAGACGCGATTAATCGCGTCTCTAAGGGCAATATTATTAAATTCTTCTTACACCGCAGCTAATTCTGGTGAAGGACGCTTACTATTGCGAATGCCTTCAATTGCCTGTGCATAATCCTTCGCCTTAAACACAGCAGAACCGGCGACAATTGCATTCGCTCCCGCTTCCAAAACCTGCCAGGTATTATCTATCTTGAGTCCGCCATCCACTTCAATCCAGGGATCTAAACCGCGTTCATCGCACATTTGACGCAACTTCCGGATTTTCGGCACCATCTCTGGGATAAAACTTTGACCGCCGAAACCAGGGTTAACGCTCATAATCAGTACCAGATCGCAAATCTCCAGCACATACTCTATCAACTCCAACGGCGTAGAAGGATTGAGAACGACACCAGCCTTTTTACCCAGTTCCTTGATTTGTCCTAGAGTCCGGTGCAGATGCGGTGAAGCGTTGTGTTCCGCATGAACGTAGATATGATCTGCCCCCGCCTTCGCAAAATCTGCCACATACTTTTCTGGTTCCACAATCATCAGGTGGACATCCAGCGGCTTTTGGGTAACAGGACGAATCGCTTCTACAATCAGCGGGCCAATTGTGATATTGGGGACAAAGCGACCATCCATCACATCAATGTGAATCCAATCTGCACCGGCGGCATCCACCGCCCGAATTTCCTCTCCCAATCGACTGAAGTCAGCTGATAGGATTGATGGAGCGATAACAATCGGCTTCTGGGATGGCGTTTGGGTCATGGTTATTTCTACTCTCCTGCGTCCTCGTCTGGTATTAAGTTTAACAAAAGACGCGGCAAGCCTTAAAAAAGTATGAAGTATGAACGATGAAGTGTGAATTTAACCTTCAATCTCCAACCTTCAACCTTGAAACTACAATCTTCAACCTTCAACCTTCAAAACTTCAGTGGAGACGCAAGCGTTGGCTCACCAGCAGATTTTTAAAAAACTAACATGGCTTGTTTGGGGACTGGGAATTACCGCCTTAACCGCTCCTTCCTCTCTGGCTAAAGAAACCTCATCACTGGGAGAAGCTGGCATTGATGCCCAAAGGCTACACGCTGCTCCTTATAACTTATTGGGTCGTAAGATTGCTCTCGGTCAGGTAGAGATTGGAAGACCGGGACAATTTGGTTTGGATAAAGCGGTTTCCCGGAATCGAGCCTTCGCCCTAATGCGAGTCTTTTATCGAGATACCCCAGCTAAAGCGGATAGCAATGTCGATGGGCACGCCGCAATGGTAGCAGGCGTGATGATTAGCTCGGATAAAGGTTTACCGGGAATAGCACCAGAGGCACGACTTTATGCTTCTGCTGTTGGCGCCCCGCAAAAGACAGGTCAACCGGAAGAGTGCCTATCCACTCAGTATGTGGCAATGCAAAATGGGAGCGATGTCCGGGCAATTAACTTTAGTTTTGGAGAGTCTCTGGAGCGAGATTCTCGACCGAACCCGGTTCTGGATGGCAACGCTCTGCTAACACAGTGTATTGACTGGTCTGCTCGCATCCACGACTCGCTTTATGTGGTGGCGGGGAATCAAGGGACTGGCGGTATTCCGATTCCCACGGATAACTATAATGGCGTCAATGTTGCTTATACTACGCGCCGCGAGGGAATTTTTACCAAAGTAGATTTTGCCAACTTGAGTGCTGCGCCCATCGGCATTGGGAAGCGTCTGCTTGACCGTGAAATTAATGTTGGCCCGCGTCGCGCGATTAATTTGGTGGCACCCGGTAGCAATATCGAGTTATTAGATATTAAGGGTAAGGAAAGTCGGGTTACTGGGACGAGTTTTGCGGCTCCCCATGTCACCGCATCTGTAGCGTTATTACAAGAATATAGCGATCGCCAGCTGCGAACACAACAGCCCAACTGGACTCCAGATGCCCGTCGTCATGAAGTCATGAAAGCCGTCCTGCTGAACTCCGCTGAAAAAATCAAAGATAGTGGCGATGGACTGCGGCAAGCCATGAGTCGCACAATTTTGACCAAAGATAACCGCGACTGGTTAGCCTCCGATGCTTACAAAGACCGAAAAATCCCACTAGACTTCCAAATGGGTACCGGACAGATGAATACTTTTCGGGCTTACCAGCAATTTAGTCCTGGTCAGTGGAACTCTGAAAAGCCGGTGCCGTTGGTAGGTTGGGATTACCGCACGGTGAAGGAGTCTGCATTTCAGGATTATGTGTTGAACCAACCATTGCAGCAAGGGAGTTTTGCGTCGATCACGCTTGCCTGGGACAGGCGTGTGGAGTTGCAAGATCAAAATAACAACAAGCAGTTTGATGTGGGGGAAAGTTTTAGCGATCGCGGCTTAAACAATCTCGATATCTACCTGATGCGAGTCGAAGATAATGATATCAGTAAGAGTATCTGGTCTTCGGAAAGTGATGTTGATAGTGTAGAACACATTTTTCATGAAATTCCTGCCACGGGTCGCTACAAAATCCGCGTCCAATATCGTCAGAAATTAAATGAAAATACTCAAGCCTATGCCTTAGCTTGGTGGACTGTACCCGCTAAAGAGCTACTCAAAAGTCAAAATTAAAAGAGAATCGCTATTTAAGATTGGAGAATATGCGGCTGCGTTTAACAAGATATCGCGCCTTGTATAGACACACTCCTTAAACCTTGTGCGATCTGGTTCAGTTGCCAAAACCGTAACCACTGGAACGTCCCTGGCTGTTACCCGTCATTCTAGAAAAGGAATGTTACGGCAATATAAACAGCTATATGAAGCGACCAATGTTCAGTCTAATGGTAGCGATCGCATCAATCAGTATCATCCTACTCGGTTTACTAGGATGGTCGATGGTCAAAAATCCGCAAGCGGTAATGGGCGAACCCAGGCAGCCTGAGACATCTCCTACCATCAGTCAGCGCCAGAAAAAACCCGTGGATTCGAGACTGGTTGCTGCTAATACAAAATTTGGGTTCAAACTATTCAAGGAAATTTTAAACAAGGACAGCGGCAAGAATATTTTTGTCTCGCCTTCTAGTGTAGCGATCGCGCTCTCGATGACCTACAACGGTGCTAGCGGCGATACTCAACAAGCAATGGCAAAAACTTTGGAATTCCAAGGATTAAGCCTACAGGAAGTCAATCAAGCCAATGACGCCTTGAAAGCGCTCTTAGAAAATCCCGACCCCCAAGTGCAACTGACCATTGCTAACTCTCTCTGGGCAAAAAAGGGCGTCTCTTTCAATCCGGAATTTCTTCAGAAAAACCGCCAATTTTACCAGGCAAAAATTGCAGAATTAGACTTTACCAACCCCAGCGCTCCATCTGTCATCAATAACTGGGTAAAACAAAATACTCGCGGCAAAATTAATTCGATTGTCAACGAAATTCCACCCGATCAAGTGCTATTTTTGATCAACGCTCTTTACTTCAAAGGAACTTGGACAAACAAATTCGACAAGAGGCAAACAACAACCCAACCTTTCTATCTTTCTGATGGGACTCAGAAACAACACCCAATGATGTCGCAAAGGGATAAATATAAATACTACGAAAACGACCAGTTTCAAGCCATTAGCTTACCCTACGGAAAAGGAAAACTTAGTTTGTATGTTTTTCTGCCGAAAGAAAATTTTAAACTGACAAATTTTTACCAGCAGCTAAATACTGAAAACTGGGAGCAATGGATGACCCAATTCAAAAAGCAACCGGGATTTATCCAGATGCCTCGCTTCAAAATGGACTACGACATAGAACTCAACGACGCTCTCAAAGCGCTGGGTATGGAAGTAGCTTTCAACTCAAATGCTAATTTTACTCAGATGAGTTCTATCCCACTCCAGCTCAATCAAGTCAAGCACAAAACCTTTGTGGAAGTGAACGAAGCCGGAACCGAAGCAGCCGCAGTCACTGCCATCGGTGTAGTGACAACATCTGCACCGATGGCAGAGGAACCCTTCGAGATGATTGTTAACCGCCCGTTTTTCGCTTGCATTCGAGATAATCAAACTGGAACCGTTCTATTTATGGGGTCTATTGTGGAACCAAAATGAAAGACATTGACCCGTTTGAAAATCAAGACATCAAGAGGGACGGGTTGGAAACCCCACTTTACCAGCTGTTTATCTATTTGATTCCTGTGGTTGGCTTTTTCCCAGCCCTCTGGACGCTGTACCGACGTGATAGCAACCGGCAACAACAAACTGTGAGCAGACTGTCGGTGACGCTGGCTCTCGGTTGGCTGTTGGCATACGGTTTATTGGGGGCTGGAGTTGCACAAGCTTCAGAAACTTTAACCCTGCGCTTGTTATTTATCAATGGCCTGCTGACATCGGGTTATTTTTTGGTCAGCTTATGGTTGATGGTGCGTCTGTGGCAACGGAAATCTGTACGTCTTCCGGGTGTTAGCCAGCTTGCGGAGGGAGTCGTTCGCAAACACTTGTCCTAAGCGTGTATTGTTCAGCCTCAGTTTGGGACGAGGCACAGAGGTTGTAGGCGCAAAGTATTCTTTCAAAAAAGCAATCGGAGTTACGAGTGCAACCCATTTGTATCCGGATACTTTCCTTGAACAAAAGTAAGGAATGGGGAAGGTCGAATCCAATTCGAGCTATGCCCTTGATAGCTGGTTCTCCCTCTAGCCTACGCATCTCTACCCAAATGAGGTTAAACTCTTGCCAGTGTTTGCCTGATTTTGCAATAAATCGGTAGAAAAACTGCTATGAGTGTTCTAGTGCAATCCTTCTTAAGGACGGGTTTTGTTAGAGATAAACGTCCCAGCTCCAGATTGCCAGATTCCGTGCCCCTACCTTGAACACAAATTCGTGCTATCTTTTTTGCGTGTGTGAGGAAGCCAGTGTCAGCCCGAAAAATTCCTGAAAAACGCCCGTGGGGGCAACCACCCAATCAACCCATCAAGAAAAAGCCTGTTCAAAAACGAAACCAGGTGAACTGGCTTTGGCTTGGATTGGGCTTAACTGGGGTGGCAATGCTGTCAGCAACTGCGGGAGCTTTGTTAGCAGTGTCTTTTTCCAGTACGCCCTTGCTGCAAAGCCACCTAAGTCCTGAAGAAGCAGCGGTGTTTGATGGCGATCGCATCTCTCGTACCAGTATGCGGTTGCCAGAATTGACCCGCCCCGTCAATATCTTAGTCATGGGAATTAAGGTTATCTCCTCTGACCTAGATCACCCCCCTGCTGAAACGAAAAATCTGGGATACCACGCACTGGTGAACTCCTTCGAGGGTCTATCAGATACCATGCTCTTGCTGCGGTTTGACCCGGAGGCGCAAAAAATTACTGCTTTATCTATCCCACGGGATACCCGCGCCTTTGTGGAGGGGGTCGGCGTTACCAAGATTAATGCCGCTAATCTGGAGGGGGGGCCAGCGCTGAGTGCTAAGACAACTAGCGAACTCCTCAGCGGAGTCGGAATCGATCGCTACATCCGAATTAACGTTCAGGGGGTAGAAAAGCTGGTGGACGCCTTGGGTGGCGTTACCGTCTACGTCCCCAGGGATATGAAATATCGAGATGATAGCCAGCACCTGTACATCAACCTGAAAGCAGGAAAACAACATCTCAATGGCAATCAAGTGCTGCAATTGCTGCGCTTCCGCTATGACAAGTATGGCGACATCGGTCGGATTCAGCGGCAGCAAATGGTAATGCGGTCACTGATGGAACAAGCACTGAATCCAACCACTTTGGCGAGAATGCCGAAGATTCTTTCGGTTATCCAGTCGCATATTGACACCAACTTGACGGTTGAGGAGTTGTTAGCCCTGGTTGGTTATGGTGTCAAGACAGACCGTTCCCAAGTGCAAATGTTAATGGTACCTGGTGACTTTAGTGGCAACGGGCATCATGAGGTGAGTTACTGGTTGCCGAATCGTCGCCGCATCCAGACAATGATGGCACAGCATTTTGACCAGGGATTGGACGGTGGCGAAGCAAATGACCCTGCCTATATCCGGGTGGCGATTCAAGATAGCACGGGTGATATGAAGGCTGTCCAATCCTTAATCGACAGGCTCAAGAATGCTGGCTACCGAAACGTCTACGTTGACGACCCGTGGCCCGAACCGTTGCGGGTAACGCACCTGGTGGCTCAACAGGGAGATGGAAATAGTGCCAAAGCTATCTACCGTTCGCTGGGATTTGGGGAAGTGCGTGTTGAAAGTACCGGCAACCTGGTTTCAGATGTGACGATTCAGCTGGGTCAAGACTGGCTGAAGAGGAATGCTAATCGGGACTCATTTTAAATGGGTAATTTTCTCAACTACCAATTCCCAAACAGGTGATTTTTCTAGTGTGGGTGACTGCTTAGAAGTGCTGGGGGCGATCGCTTTCCAGCACTTCTAAGTATTTTCAGTTAAAACTTGATTGTCCGAGTACCGCTGCAATATCCAATCCTGCAAAATCGGGTTAACTAACTCAGGCGCTTCATCCTGGGGACAATGCCCGACACCTTCTATGGGAATAAACTTCTCAACTTTCGGGTAATTGGCAAACTCTCGCCCCAGTTCTATGGGTTCCCAAGGATCTTCCGTTCCCCAGAGAATGATTGTCGGGCAGGGCAAAAGAGGCAGCAGGTCTTCCGGCAGTGGCCCTTGAGAATAGCGTGTAAAGGCTACAAAAACGTCCACAGCCCCCTCATCAAAAGCCGGTGCCATAAGCATATCCACCAGTTCATCTGTCACCGCTTCCGGATGCTTGTAGGCTTGCAGGAGAACCTTCCGTACCACCTTCGGCTTGGCAAGTTGGCTAAAGAAGAATTTGCCAATCCACTTGACTGCCAGCAGTCGTTGAACGATGGGTGCCCCAAAGCTTCGATACCAGGGCAACTGGGCGCGTTTGCGGTCGTGCAACAGCCGCAGAGAACAGTTAATTAGGGCAGTTCCCAAGACAATATCTGGATGATCTACTGCTGCTTGCATTGCCACAATACAGCCAATGGAATTTCCGACTAAAAAAGCGGGGCTTCCCACCACCTCGCGGCAAAAATCAGCGAGTTGCTGTCCCCAAGTTTCAAAGGTGTAGGAAATCTTCCCCCCTGGCGTGGGTTTCGCGGAACCGCCAAAGCCAATTAAGTCAATGGCATAGACGCGGCAATTTTGAGCCAGCACTGGGATATTTTTGCGCCAGTGCCCCCAAGATGCCCCAAATCCATGCACCAGCACAACCGCTGGCCCTAGGTTTCCTTGAGTCTGGTAGCAGATGGGAAAACCTTGCCAAGTCCAAGTTTTCGTGACGATGTGGGCAGTTGTGGGTGCGGTTGGAGTGGTGGAGGAAGATGGAGTCATGGGATAGATAGCGATCGCATATCTTTGATTTCTATCCCGTCGCGCCTTGAGTGCGCTCTCAACGCCACGGGTAGAGCTAGCTTTCCTAATTTTACAATTCTTAAACTCTAGAAAACACTGATTCCAGTAATTTTGAGCAACTGAATCGAAAATCCCGTAAAAACTCGGATGTCAAGTGTAGATAAGCCTGGTAATCAGGTGAGGAATCTAAAAGGAAGCGGAAAGTGGCACGGAGAATTCCAATTTTCAATTTCCAATTTCCCAGCCCTAGTTTTTCACCTGTGCGTAGCACTCAAAGCGGGGAGTATGTCAGTATCTAGATTGGTGACTCCCTGATGAAATTTAGTTGGTGATGAGTACGGTGCAAACTTCTACTTCTGTTCTGCCATTCCTTGGCCCTGATGTAGCTTCTACCTACGATGCCGCGCGGGTGGTGATTTTGCCGATTCCTTATGAGGCGACGACAACGTATCGAAATGGCTGCAAAAATGGGCCAGATGCGATTCTAGAAGCCTCTGGGCAGGTGGAATATTATGATGAGGAGCTAGATTGGGAAACTGGCAAAGACATTGGAATTTATACGGCTGAATCGATTGCAGACACGCGCAACGGTCGTTCAGTTTCATCAGAGGAAATGCTGCAAGTTACCTGCGAAACAGCGTCTCAGATGATAGCTGACGGCAAGTTTGTCATTGGTCTGGGTGGCGAACACAGCATTACCACGGGTCTGGTGGAGGCATACCGAAAAGCCTACCCTAATGAACCCTTTACGGTCGTGCAAATAGATGCTCACGGCGATTTGCGCTATGAGTACGAAGGCTCGATTCACAACCATGCTTGCGTGATGCGGCGGATTGTGGAGATGGGATTGCCAACCGTACAAATCGGCATCCGCGCGATTTGCAAAGAAGAAGCCGATCTGATCAAAGAGAAAAATTTGATCGTGTTTCGGGCGAGAGAAATTGCTATGCAAGCGGATTGGATAGAACGAGCGATCGCTAGTATCCCCACCAAACGAGTTTTCCTCACTATTGACCTTGACGGAATTGACCCCACCCTGATGCCTGGTGTCGGCACTCCAGAACCCGGTGGATTAAATTGGTACTCCCTACTCTCTTTTTTGCGGCAAGTGTTTCAAAATTACGAGGTGATTGGTTGTGATGTCATGGAATTGGCACCGATTGTAGATTCCGTAGTATCACAATTTACCGCTGCAAAATTAGTCTATAAACTAATCGGTTATCAGGCGTTCTCCCAAAGCGAATAGACACCGGAATTGCCCCGTCCCTTACTACTGTAGCCCTGTCCGAATTTGTTGTAATTACCCAAGGATAAGTAAATGAGTGTAATGGAAAAGACCGGCACTCCTATTGGTAGTTATGCTCCGGATTTTGAATTGCCGGGAAGCGATAATCAAGTCCACCACCTGGCTCGGTATTTAGAAAAGTATCGAGCTGTGGGCGTTGTTTTTATGTGCAATCATTGCCCATGCGTGCAGTCCTATCTGGGCAGGCTAACTCAGATTCAAAGCGAGTTTCAAAGCCAGGGATTTACCCTGATTGGCATCAACGCCAATGATGCTGTCCAGTCTCCTGAAGACAGCTTCGAGAATATGCAAACTTTGGCAGCAACTCACGGTCTGAATTTTCCTTATCTGCGAGATACTACTCAGGATGTCGCTCGTTGCTTCGGGGGACAGACAACGCCGGAGGTTTTCTTATTAGATAATTCCGGGATACTTCGCTACAGCGGACGGATTGATGATAATTCCCAAGATCCAGCAGCGGTGAAGGTGGATTATTTACGGGATGCGATCGCTTCTTTGCTGCAAGGAAAAACGGTGATTACTCCAGCCTCAACCGAGGCGGTAGGCAGCCCGGTAAAGTGGCGTCATTAACACGTAGTCTCAAGGTCCACACTTTAGCTAGGTAGACGGGAATCCCCACACCATACTCAAGCGTTGGTGTGGGATGAAAGGCGCGTGAATTGCGGGGCGATATCTGCCAATGTTTGACGAGAAAGGATATCAGCACCGCAATGAACACTCTCTCAGAACTCGCCACAAACCAGTGTTATCAACAATCTAGATTCGCGATAAAGTAATGGGATGTTGAAAGCAACTCATGTGCGAATTTACCCCACTGATGAGCAGGTTATCCAGTTGTCCAAAGACTTTGGCGCAACGCGATGGCTGTGGAATCAGTCTCTCTTTTTGATGTCAGAGACCTACAAAGGGACGGGTAAAGGCGTATCTGCGCTCGACATGAAGAAACGCATTCCACTGCTCAAGACAGAGTTTGAATGGCTGAAAGAAACCTATTCGCAGTGCCTTCAACAGTCGGTGCTGAATCTGTCTCAAGCTTTTCAAAACTTCTTTGAAGGACGGGCGAAATATCCTGCTTTCAAGACCAAGTTTGACCGTCAATCAGTGCAGTATCCCGCCAACGTGAAAGTCACGAGCAAATCCGCGATCAAGTTTCCAGGGCTACTGGGAATTGTGAAAGCCAAGATTCATCGTGCCTTACCGGAAGGAAAGCTCAAAACCGTCACAGTCTCAAAGACTCCTGACGGACGCTACTATGCTTCTTTGCTGATAGACGATGGCATTGAAAAGACTGAGATCACCAGTGAGGGTAAAGCGGTTGGGATTGATCTGGGATTGATTGATTTCGCCGTTACCTCCGATGGCTCAAAGTTTCAGAATCCCAGACATCTTAAAAAACACGCTCATAACTTAAAACGGAAACAACAGAAGATATCGAGAAAAGTGAAAGGTAGTCAAACTCGCACCAAAGCGAGAAAAATGGTTGCCAAGGTTCACAGCAAAATTGCACGAGTAAGAGTTGATTTCCTCCACAAACTATCTCGCAAGCTAGTCAACGAAAACCAAGTTGTGGTGGTGGAAAATCTGGCAGTGAAAAACATGGTGAAGAATCATAACCTGGCAAAAGCTATCAGCGATGCTGGATGGGGGAAGTTCTGCACGATGCTCAAGTACAAAGCTGAGTTTGATGGCAAGACGTATCTCGAAGTAGACCGCTTCTTTCCGTCTTCTCACCTTTGTTCAAACACGCTGCTCAAGATTCCGAAAATGGATCTGTCTGTGCGATTCTTTGATTGCCCTCACTGTGGTCAGAGACATGACCGAGACGTGAATGCGGCAATCAATATCAGAAATGAAGGCTTGCGATTATTGGCGTTGGGAATCAGCGCTACTGCCAATCGAGGGAGTGTAAATCCTCATGGTTCTGGACGTAAAAAATCCACGAACTCCGAGGTTGCTCCCATTGAAATTGGAAGCCTACTCCATACCCGTTAGGGTTGGTGTAGGTAATTCACTAACTGAATTTGGGGATAATATCACAAAACTTACTCCTCTACTGTTATCTTATGGTGGAGGTATTTTGAGTGAGACAATAGTCTGGGCATGGGGATAACTTATCGGCGCGTTTTACTAAAGCTGAGCGGTGAAGCTTTAATGGGCAACCTGGGCTATGGAATCGATCCAATTGTGGTTCAGGAAATCGCTCAGGAAGTCGCAGATGTCGTGGCAACTGGCATTCAGATGGCGATTGTCGTAGGTGGCGGCAATATCTTTCGCGGTGTCAAGGCAGCTTCGGCTGGCATGGATCGGGCGACAGCCGACTACATCGGGATGATTGCAACGGTGATGAATGCGATGACCTTGCAAGACTCCTTGGAGCAAATCGGAGTCCCGACACGAGTGCAAACAGCGATCGCAATGCAGGAAGTGGCGGAGCCTTACATCCGGCGTCGTGCTATTCGCCACTTGGAAAAAGGACGGGTAGTGATTTTTGGGGCGGGATCGGGAAACCCCTTCTTCACCACTGATACGACCGCTGCCTTGCGAGCGGCGGAAATTGATGCGAATGTAATTTTTAAGGCAACCAAAGTAGATGGGATCTATGATTCAGACCCCCATCTCAACCCAGGTGCGCGTCGCTATCAGAGCCTGACCTACGGGCACGTCCTCACTCACGATCTGCGAGTGATGGATAGTACCGCGATCGCCCTGTGCAAAGACAACAACATCCCGATCGTTGTGTTCGACCTCTCGGTGCGGGGCAATATCCACCGCGCCGTTATGGGAGAAGCTGTGGGAACAATTGTAGGAGGATTCTGTGAAATTAGCTGATGTTGAAAATCATATGCAAAAGACAATTGAGGCGACTCAGCGGTCTTTTAATACCATTCGGACGGGACGGGCGAACTCCTCCCTCCTCGACCGGGTGTCGGTGGAATATTATGGTTCCCCAACCCCTCTGAAATCTCTGGCAAGTATCAATACACCAGATTCTAGTACGATTACCATTCAACCGTTCGATCGCGGCAGCTTGAACCTGATTGAAAAAGCCATTTCTTTATCAGATGTCGGTTTAACTCCGAGCAATGATGGCTCGGTCATTCGATTGAATATTCCACCTCTAACCAGCGATCGCCGTAAAGAACTGGCGAAAATCGCTGCCAAGTATGCTGAAGAAGGTAGAGTTTCTGTTCGCAATATCCGCCGCGACGCCGTAGACTCAATTCGCAAGCAAGAAAAAAATAGTGAAATCTCTGAGGATGAAGGGAGAGACTTACAGGAAAAAATTCAAAAGCTAACTGACAAGTACGTTGCCAAAGTTGATGAGCTGTTAGCCGAAAAAGAGAAAGATATCACTACCGTTTAAAGTCATTAGTCACTTGTCATGGGTCGTTCGTTAAAAGCGATCGCGCAAAAGCTAACAAACTCAGGACGAAGGGCTAAAAACTGATACTACGCAGGTTGGAGCGCTTGTCCATCTAAAAAGGCAGGACGAACTAGGAAAGCAACGTGCATAGGATAGCCCTGGGAGTAGATCGCATCGATGTACCGCAGGGCTGTTTCTCGATTTTTGCAGGTGCGTAAAACTTTCTCGTTGCCGTTGGCGTATTGGATGCGTAATTCCCAGAACATCGCTTTTCCCCTTATGAAAATAGTAGAAGCACAAAATAGTCGGTAAGCGACTTTATAAAGCTTTCATGAACCCATCCTATAAGCTTTATACAAACTTTGCACTCAGTAAAATTAATGAATTGAATAAACATAGCGATCGCACTTTCTAGTTGTCTGGAAGAAAAAGCTGAACGACTACGTACTGGAAAACACGGTTTGTCTTCTAGAAGTAAAGATACAATCTAAATCGAGGCGAATATTATTTAGGCTAAAAAACCTGAAAGCCTGAAATTGTATACGTTTTACTGAGATAGGGATAATTACGCAAATAGCCAACTGGTAGGGAAAGCAATTAAGCTTAATTACCAGTGAGTGTCAAGCGTGAGGATGTAGATTCTTCGATTGACAGGCTTAAATGCAAGTGTGTTCAGGAGCAAAAATTAACACGATGTTTGACTGCATTATTGTCGGTGCTGGGCCAGCAGGTGGAACCGCAGCTTATCATCTAGCTAAGGGAGGGCGTTCGGTTTTAGTCCTAGAAAAAGACGCAATGCCGCGTTACAAACCGTGTGGGGGTGGAGTATCGCCTGCGGTACAAGAGTGGTTTGATTTTGATTTTTCTCCAGCGATTTCCTTAAAACTCAAATCACTCCGCTATACCTGGAAAATGGGCGATCCAGTGGAAGTAGAGCTGGAAACGGGAAAACCGATTTGGATGGTACGGCGAGACGTTTTCGACAACTTCCTGATGCAGCAGGCGCAGAAACAAGGCGCAGAACTGCGAGACAGCACTGAAGTGACGGGGATTGAGTTTAAAAGCGATCGCTGGCAAGTCAACACCGCCAATGGACCTGTTGAAGGTCGCTATCTGATTGCCGCAGACGGAGCCAAAGGGCCAATGGCTAAGTGGCTGGGCTTTAAAGAGCGCAAACGGCGTCTGGCTGGAGCCTTGGAGGCAGAAGTACCCGTCCAAAATGCTAACGAGCAAAAGATCCATTTTGAATTTGGGATGGTCAAAAATGGCTATATTTGGAACTTTCCCAAAGCAGACGGCTATTCTATCGGTGTTGGCACGTTTATCGGCGGTGAACCTCAAGACTTTAAGAAAATTTTGGCTGAGTACGCCAAGTCCTTCGGCGTAGAGGTCAATACTAGCCAGCAATATGGTCATCCCCTTTGCCTGTGGGATGGCAATCAAACGCTGCATACGCAAAATGCAGTTTTAGCCGGAGAAGCCGCCTGTGTTGTCGATCCGTTTACTGCTGAGGGAATTCGTCCCTCAATGTTTAGCGGCTTGAAGGCAGCGGAAGCGATTGACAAATCCCTCTCCGGCGATGGCAATGCTCTGGAAGGATATACCGACGCGATCGCCCAAGAATGGGGATCGGATATGCTATGGGCGCAACGCTTAGCAGGAGTGTTCTACAGAATTCCTGGTATTGCTTATCGAGTCGGTGTTAAGCGCCCTGCTGCCACTGAGCGCATGGGCAAGATCCTGTGCGGAGAAAGTCGTTACTCTGAAGTGGCAGACAGTGCTATCAAACGCCTCAGCAAGAGCATGATACCGGGAATGGGTGGGTAAAACGATTGAGCATTTAGAAAGTTGAGGGTTAACTTCTTTTGGGTGGGCAAAAGCCCACCCAGATAAGATTTGGTAGGCATTGCCCACTCCACAAAATCAAATTTTTGAGCGTGCAACGCCCTTTAAAATCGTCAGTGATGAAATTTCCTCATGTGTTATATTGGGGCTTTCATCCAGAAACTTGCTAGGTTATGTCTTCTAGGACTGCAAAGTTATCCAGGTTCGGGCTGATGATTGTAGTAGCGGGATGCTTAAGCTTCCTGACACTAGGTTGTCAAAAATCAGAGGCTGACGCTAAAAAGTATGTTGACTCAGGAAATACTTTAGCTCAGCAAGGCAAATTAAACGAAGCGATCGCTGACTACAACAAAGCCGTTGAGATTAATCCCAAAGATGCAGAAACTTACAATAAATTAGGAACTATTCTGGTCAACCAAAAAAAATTCCCTGAAGCAAGTGACGCTTTTAAAAAGGCAATTGCAAGTAATCCTAAAAATATAGAACTATATCATAAATTAGGATTTGTTCAGGTTCAAGAAAAGCAACTGGAAGAAGCATCTGCTACTTTCAAAAAGGCAATTGAAATCGATCCCAAAAATGCCAAATCTTATAATGATTTAGGATTTATTCAGGTCAATCAAGGCAAATTACCTGAAGCGGCTACCAACTTCAAAAAGTCAATTGAAATCGAGCCAAAAAACGCCAAATCCTACAATGATTTGGGAGTGGCTTTAGGTGCCCAAGGCGAAAAGAAATTACCCGAAGCGACTGAGGCTTTCAAGAAGGCAATTGAAATTGACCCTAAAAGTGCAGATGCACACTATTTCTTAGGGGTTGCCTTGGTCAAACAAGGAAAGTTAAATGAGGGAGTCGCAGCTCTCAAAAAGACCACTGAAATTGCTCCGAAAGCAGCACCTGCTTACTTTGGCTTAGGGGTAGCTCTAAATCAACAAGGTAAAAAGTCTGAGTCAATCGAAGCTATGAAAAAAGCCAGAGACTTGTTTAAAGAGCAAGGTCAAACTCAGCAAGCTGACCAAATTGACCAGGGATTAAAGGCATTGGGAAAACAGTAACCAGTTTTGACACTCCCATTCCCTGAAAAGAGGATAGGATTTTTGATTCAAGGAGTAGGGGCACGGCATTGTCGTGCCCCTACAATGGTGTATGGATAACTTTTTTCTGGAAGTTGTAGGTTGGGTTGAGGAACGAAACCCAACACTAATTTGTTGGGTAAAGCGACGCCTATAATGTTGGCAAAATTTGATGAGAGCGAATTTTATCAACCCAGCATTTTAGTCTAGACGTGCTAGTAGATTGGGTTGAGGAACGAAACCCAACAAATGCTTATGCGTGTTGGGTTTCGTTCCTCAACCCAACCTACGCAGATTTTGGATTTTTAGCTCTAAATGAACCGTATTGGCGTATGGATAACTTTTTTCTGGAACTGTAACTAGACAACTAGCAGCGGGGAGACACTCCCAAAGCTGGGTCGGGATGTTGGCAACAGGCGCTTAACATCCTCAACTTTGATGACGCTGAGTACTCGATCGGTTTAAAGTCGGCTACTAGAGTGCATCCCTTGCAGCAACAAGCATGGTAGAACTGGGACAAACACTCTTACTTGTTTCGACATGACGATTTACTTTTACAAAGTTGACGATCCCTACGGATGTTTTTCCAACTTTTCTCCTCATGGGATTCATTTGCTGGGTCAAGATTGGATGACGGTGGAGCATTATTATCAAGCGCAAAAATTTGTTGGTACTGAAGATGAAGCGTTAATCCGGGCGATCGCTGGCGCGAAGACGCCAATGGAAGCCGCGACACTGGGACGCGATCGCACCCGCCACATCCGTCAGGACTGGGAACAAGTGAAAACCCAAATTATGCGCGAAGCCGTGCTAACCAAGTTTCTGACTCACCTAGAGATTCAATCTATTCTGCTTTCTACTGGCGATCGCCCGATCGTGGAGGATTCTCCCACCGATTATTATTGGGGTTGCGGTGTAGAAAAAACTGGACAAAATCATTTGGGAAAAATTCTGATGAGTGTCCGTCAAGAAATCCGGCAACGGTTAGGAAAAAAGTAGCATTACTCCTTTCTAAATTTGTATATTTGGCTAACCTGAAGCAAGCGATTTTCTTAGGGAAAATAATTTTTAAATTTATCTACCACAATTTAAGTAGACTGTCAATATTTTTGAATCAAATTTTTTAAATAATATTAAATTTAACAATAAGTTTAAAAGTTTGATAAAATCAATAGTTTTACGAATACCCATCATGACTTTTTAGTTACAAAATAGAACTATACAAAAAACATTCATACAGACCTGAATTTATAGACGTGGTGGATAAAGCGAATGAGCTTAAGTGATAATACGCAAACAATGCAGCAAGAAATAGACCAAGCAAGCTTATTACACGGAATCACGAATCGGATTCGGCGATCGCTAGAATTGCCAGAAATTTTGTCATCGACAGTCGCTGAAATTCGCTCATTGCTTGCAACCGACCGCGTGATGATTTATCGGTTTCATGCTGATGGCAGTGGAGAAGTGATTGCCGAGGCGATTGATGACAATCGCCTCCCATCCTTGATGGGGCTAAATTTTCCGGCTGATGACATTCCTCCCCACGCCCGCGAGAAGTTTCTTAAGGCTCGCCAGCGCTCAATTGTCGATGTTTCCTTAGGGTTAATTGGTCTGAGTTCATTGGATTGCGCCCAGACGGGTGCTGCTTTGAAGGCGGAAGATATTCGCTATCGCCCAGTAGATTCCTGCCATATTGAATATCTCACGGCAATGGGAGTGAAATCTTCCCTCGTGGTGCCGATTCTGTATCATGATGCCCGCACGCAGCAGACCCAGGCGGAACTATGGGGTTTATTAGTCTCTCATCACTCTGAACCGCGTTCGGTTTCGGAACAAGAACTGCAAATCGTCCAGTTAGTAGCGGATCAAGTTTCAATTGCGATCGCTCAATCCACCTTACTGCAACTAGCCTGCACCCAAGCGACGCGGGAAGCTCGGATTAACCGAGTTGCAACCCTGCTCCATGCGCTGCCAACGATTCAGCTCTCTGACGCCCTTGCGGAAACGGTTGCAGCCTTTCAAGGTTGTGGTGGCAGAATTTACATAGCGGCAGAAAACCCAAGTCAGTCAACCCTATTTGCCTGCGGTGAGCAACCCATGCTAGGAGCCATCGGCAAAGATCGTCCGCTTGAAGAGCATCCCGTTTGGCAGGAATATTTAAAGTTACAAGATATTGCCTGCAATCCCATCAAGGCAGTGACGGATCTCTATAAACAAGCTCATCTGCGAGTCCTCGCGCCAGCATTCCGCACGACTCGGATTCGGGGCATACTCATTGTCCCCCTCCAGTATCGTCAACAGTTTCTGGGATATTTGTGCATTTTCCGCAATGAAATTGACACGGAAACTTTGTGGGCTGGAAATTTTGACCCCGATCAGCGACAACTGCAACCCCGTAACTCTTTTGAGGCATGGAGGGAACTGAAACGAGGTCAAGCACAAGCGTGGACTCAGGAAGAAATTGAACTCGCTCAAGCCTTGGGTCATCATTTCTCAATGGCGATTGAGCAGTATCTGCTGTACTTACAGGTGCAGTCTCTCAATAGCAACCTGGAGCATCAAATTCAAGAGCGAACCACCCAGTTGCAACAGTCCTTAGAGTTTGCCAAAGTCCTCGGTAAGGTATTAGACCAAATTCGCAGCACCCTGGACTTACAAACCATCCTGCAAACCATCGTTCGGGAAGTTAGACTGCTGCTGGACACAGACCGAGTCGTGATTTACCAGCTCACCCGAAAATCGCATGGCTTGGTGGTGGTGGAAGCCGTTAATGGCAACTGGCCCTCAGTGTTGGGTTTGACGGGACCGGAAGATTGCTTTCCAGAGGAGTATGCGAAGCTTTATAGTCAAGGGCGGGTGCGAGCGATTAACGATGCAAAAACGGAAAATATCACTGCTTGTCATTGGGAGTTTTTGCAGAGTATGCAGGTGCAAGCCAATCTAGTCGTACCGATTCGGATGGGCGAACAACTGTGGGGACTGCTAATTGCCCATGAGTGTCATGCTCCGAGAGCCTGGAATGTTGCCGAAGTCGAGCTGCTACAGCAGCTGGGAGATCAAGCCGCGATCGCAATTCAGCAAGCCGAACTCTACCAAAAAAGCCGTAGTGCCGCTGCTACTGCTACCGCGCAAACTCGTCGCATCAAGCAAGCAGCGGAACAACAAAAAGCATTATTTAGAGTGGTTACTAAAATTCGAGACTCTCTGAACCTCGATACCATTCTCAAAGCAACAGTGACTGAAGTTCGGCACCTGCTCAACGCCGATCGAGTCGGCATTTTTCGCTTCGATCCGGAGTCGAACTGGGAAGTGGGAGAGTTTGTCTCTGAGGATGTTCGAGATGGTTTTGTCTCGGCTTTAACCATGAAAATCCGCGATCGCTGCTTTGGAGGGGAATACGCCCAGCAGTATCATCAAGGTCAGATTCAGGTGGTTGCTGACATCTACGATGCAGGCTTAACAGATTTTCACCTCCAAATTCTCTCCCTATTTCAAATTCGAGCTAACTTGGTGGTGCCACTGCTCAAAGGAGACGTTCTTTGGGGATTGCTCTGTATTCATCAATGCTCCCAAGCGCGATACTGGGACGCCCCGTCCATTGATTTTGCTACCCAAATTGCCGCTCAACTCGGCGTCGCGCTACAGCAAGCAGAATTACTCGCTCAAACCCAACACCAAGCAGAACAACTCGCTTGTGCCCTCCAAGAATTACAACAAACCCAAACCCAACTGATTCAGACCGAAAAAATGTCGAGTTTGGGGCAGCTAGTTGCAGGTGTGGCTCACGAAGTCAACAATCCGGTTAATTTTATTTACGGCAATCTCATTCACGTTGGCGAGTACGCTTCATATTTGCTCGATCTGTTGCATCTATACCAGGAGCGTTATCCCCATCCCGATCGGGAGATTGCCAAACGGGCAGAAGCAATTGATTTGGAATTCATTGCTGAAGACCTGCCCAAAATGCTGTCGTCGATGAAGGTGGGGGCTGACAGAATCCGTCAACTGGTGCTGTCTCTGCGGAATTTCTCTCGCCTTGACCAAGCCGAGATGAAACGGGTGGATATCCATGAAGGTTTAGACAGCACGCTGTTAATCTTGCAACATCGACTCAAAGGGAAGGGCAATGCTCCCACTATTGAAGTTGTAAAGGCTTATGGCGATCTGCCCTTAGTTGAGTGCTATGCCGGTCAGCTCAATCAAGTGTTTATGAATGTCCTTAGCAATGCGATTGACGCGCTGGAGCCGCAAAACGACTGGGGTCAATCTTCCTACCCGATGGCAACCGGAGAAGCTGCTGGTTCTGTGCAGCACGCAAGTGACAAGGCTGTTCTAACACAATCGGAAGTGAAAACTTCACCCGGTCAGATTACTATTCGCACCTTTTTGAAGGAGGAAGCAGAAAGAATAAAAGATGAAAAAATACAGGATGAAGAAGGAAGGATAAAGCATGAAACAGATTCTCCTATTCATCCCTCCATCCCCGATCCTGTTCATGTGGTGATTCAAATTATTGACAATGGCCCTGGTATGCCAGAGGCAGTGCAGGCGCAAATCTTCGATCCTTTTTTCACGACCAAGCCGGTTGGTAAAGGCACTGGTTTGGGACTGTCGATCAGCTATCAAATTGTGGTGGAAAAACACGGCGGCGTCTTTAAGTGTTCTTCTCAACCAGACAAGGGTACTGAGTTCTGGATTGAAATTCCCGTTCATCCACAAAATTGAAAGAAGCAATTGATGCTGTGGCAAAAAGCGAACGAGCGCGATCGCAAAGCGCTGACAAGAGTCGGTTCGGGCTCGTTCATCTGTCAAGCACCAGACTCGGCTGAAGACAGCATCAACTAGAACTTGCGATCGCTAGAAAAAGTTTTACGGGCAAATTTTCTGGAGAGCGATCGCTGCCATTTCAGTACCTGCTTGCTAACCGGGAACTGGTGCAGCAGCACGTAGAAGCAGGGAATAATAAACAAGGTTAGCAGCGTCGCCAGAGATAGACCGGAAAACACCACAACGCCTAGCGGTTGCAGAAATTCTGAGCCTTCCCCGATTCCCAGTGCCAAAGGAAACAAGCCGAGAACCGTAGTGATGGTGGTCATCATAATCGCTCTCAGGCGCATGGGAGCCGCTTTTAAAATCGCCGCTTGTCGGTCGATGCCTTCCTGTTCGTGAATCTGGTTAGCCAACTCCACCATGATGATGGCGTTGTTCACCACAATACCCACCAGCAGCACCGCACCGACTAGCACCGTAGCACCGATAGGAGTTTGGGTGATATAAAGCCCCAGAATGCCCCCCGCTAAAGCCAGCGGCACCGTGAGCATAATTACCAAGGGGTCAATCAAGGAGTTGTATTGCACCGCCATGACGACGAAAACCAAGAAAGCGGCTAAACCTCCTAAAATTTTCAAGGAGTTTTGCAACTGCTGATTCGTTTCCTCTGCCGAACTGGGAAGCACGCTCACGCCTTCGGGTAATCGCAAATTCCCCAGTACCTCGTCTACCTCTGTCAGGGCATCGCTGAGGTTAGCTCCTTCACTCAGACTACCCGCAATGATAAAAACCTGTCGTTGGTTAATCCGCTGAACTTCACCAGGCGCTTGACCTTCGGAAATGGTAGCGACATCACCCAGCCGAACTAAGCTGTTGTTATTGACAAATAAGGGTAATTGTGCCAGTTGCGAAGCGCGTTGCACAGATTCTTCATTGAATTGTACGCGCACATCCACTAAGCGATCGCCTCTTTGCAACTGAGTCGGTACTGACCCCTCGATTGCCGTCTGAATCGTTTGCCCAATGTCTTGCGTCGTCAACCCCAACTCCTCTGCACGCTCCCAATCCGGTCGAATCTGCACTTCTGGTTGTCGAGAGTCAGCATCAGGTCGGAAAGTTGCACTTTTTACTCGCTCATCCACGGCTTGCAGCACTTGCCGCCCTGCCTGTTGCAACCGCTGCTCATCGTTTCCCTGGAGGATGATATCCACATCCGCCCCCCGCACTGGCGAATTACTTAGGATAATCCCTCGTACCTGACCGGGATTCAGCCGCAGACGAATCCCCGCCAAGTTAAGTTTGTTAAACTCCTGATTGACTTTTTCGACAAACTTCTCGACATCTGTACCTTGCTTCAGGGTAATTGAGCTGGAAGCTCGTAGGGGATTGGCATTGGTGTTGCTGCCGAACAGAGAACCTCCGGCTGTGCTAAATACATAGTCGCTTTCTGGCTGTTTAACCAGGATTTCGTCCACCAGTTTCATCACTTTGCGGTTAGTTTCCACGCTAGTTCCGGGAGGAAACTGGGCAAACAAATTTGCTTGACCTGTATTAATCCGAGGCAGAATTTCTTGAGGAATTTGACCGACCATCCAAAAACTACTGCCGCCGAAAAGCAGAAAAATAGCGGCGATGACTAACAACCGATAACGCACTACTCCAGTCAAAAAGCGGGTATAGCTGCCAGTCGCTGCCTCAAATCGGCGGTTAAATTCGCGCAAAGGCCAAAACTGACCCACGCCACTCGACCACTGGATTGCCAACAACCGGGAACTGAGTGCTGGCACAACTGTCAGCGCCACCAATAGGGAGGCAGCTACAGAAAAACTAATGGTAAGAATTAATTCACTAAATAGCAGGGAGAAAAAGCCACCAATCAGCAAAAACGGCAGCACAGATACTAAGTTGGTAGTAGTAGAGGCAATAAGTGCCGATTCCACCTCGCGACCGCTGCGTTCTGCTTGATCGATTACTTGCTGACTATTCAGGCGGGCTTTGCTATCCTGACCCGGAATCATGCCAGCACCTTCGGCAATCGTCTCCATCATCACGATAGAGTTGTCTACGACAATCCCCACACCTAGTGCCAAACCACCTAAGCTGAAAATGTTGATGGAGAGTCCAAATAGCTGCATTAAGATAATCGCCGCGATGGTCGCTAGGGGAATGGCGATGATAATAATTAAAGTTTGACGGGCGCTACCGAGAAATAGCATCACCGCCAACGCTGCCAACCCTGCACCCAGCAATCCGGAACTGGTCACGTTGGAGATCGAGTTGCTGATAAATCTCGATTCATCCAGCGTTGCCAGCAGTTTCATGTCTTCAGGAATCACCCCAGCTTGCCGCAGTTCTTCGATGCGTTTTTTAACTCCATCCACAACCTCGATAGTATTAGCATCCGGTTGCTTTTGGATGCTGAGTTTTACCGCTGGTTGCCCATTAAGATAGACAAATACCCGCTGTTCTTCTGTACCATCAATGACTTCGGCAAAATCTCTTAGATAAACGCGAGATTGCGGTAAAAGTGTAGGGCTTGCTGCTCCTCCTGAGCTAGCGGTTGGGGAACCAACTTCAAAGGAGAGATTGCTAATTTCTTGAGCATTCTGAAAGCGTCCGACGGTGCGGGTTAGCGGTTCGGAGTCAGCGCCTTGCAGACGACCGCCAGAGATATCCTGGTTGCGATCGCCTAAAGCATTTAAAACATCTACCAAACTCACCCCCAGCGCCTGTAAGCGATTCAGGTCAATTTGCACACGCACTTCTTCTTCCACCCCACCCGCCACATCGACGCTGGCGACACCATTAACTACACCCAGTTCGCGGGATAATTCTTCATCGGCAAATACCCGCAAATCCGCATCTCCCAGCGAAGAGGATTGCAGCGCCACTTCGTAAACGGGCAGCTGGGAGGGGTCAACTTTAAATAAGCGGGCATCTTCGATGGTACTGGGGAGCCTGCTGCGACCCCGGTTAAAGGCAGCAGTAGCATCGTTTAGCGCCTGGTCAATGTTGCCTCCCGGTTCAAAGTACAAGTCTAAACTCACCTGCCCTTCGCGGGTTTGGGAGTAAACTTGCACCACTCCTTGTGTGGTACTCAAAGTTTCTTCTAGTGGCTTGGTAATTTCATCAACTGCCACTTCTGGGGAAATCCCAGGCGCTTCTATCCGCACGCCAATCCGGGGATAGGTGATAGATGGCAACAAATCTACTTGGAGTTGGGAGAGAAAGAACACTCCCAGCACCAACACGGCGATGGTAAGCATGAGTGTGCCGATGTGGCGGCGGATGGCGATCGCGCTTAGGCTAAATCCAGACATAATAATTTTGAGTTCTGAATTTTGAGTTAATTCGGAATTTTGAGTTTTGAATTAAGAAGTCAAAACTCAAAACTTTACGGCGCTTTGGTTTCTGATAAAACACTTAAGCGTACAGGTTCGCCATCTTTGAGCGGCTTACCAGCGCGACTGACAAATCGCTCTCCCGGCTTTAATCCCGACAGAATTTCTACTTTTCCATTTACGCGATCGCCCACTGTCACCGGTCGAGCTTGCACTCTTGGCTGTTGCTTGTTTCCGGTCAACACAAACACCGTCGCCGCTGGTTTTGGGTTCCTCGGCTCCCCGGCTCCCCGGCTCCCTGGCTCCTCTGCACTTCTGCCCCCTCTCCCTCCTGCTTCTTGCAGCGCCGTTTGCGGCACCACTACCCGTTGGGACGTATTTGACGAAAAGCTGACCCGTGCCAACAAGCCGCTGCCGATCTCACCCTTGGGGTTGGCAATCGTGACTTCTACCGGCACTTGACGAGCCGCTACATTCGCCGCCGGAGAAATGCGAACCACTTCTCCAAGAAACTCCTTGTTCTTGAAGGCGTCTAATTGCACCCGCACCGATTGTCCAACCCGGATATTTGACAGTTCCAATTCTGAAACTGGCACCACCACTGTGACGCGGCTGAAATCTCCAATTTTCAAGATTTCACTACCTGGGTTCGCTAAATCGCCCGGTTCTAACCCTTTAGAAACGACAACGCCGCTAATTGGGGAAGTTAATACTGAATAGGATTGACGTTCGCGACTTTGAGCCAGTACAGATTGTTGCGCCTTGACTCTGCCTTGAGCCGCTGCGACTGCTTGCTGTTCTGTACCCACCTGTGCCTGAGCAGAGAGCAAAGCTTGTTGAGCCGTTTGAGCTTCTGTTTGGGCTAATTCTGCTTGTTGCTGAGCGATCGCGCCTTGTCTCGCCAATCCAGCCAGTCGAGCCGCATCCCGCTGTGTTTGCTGCAATTCAACTTTTGCCTGTTCCACCTGTGTCCGGGCATTGGCTACCTGAGTTCGGGCGCGGGCAACTTCCGCTTGGAGCGTTGCGAGTTCTGCTTGCGCCTGATTCACGCTAGTTAACAATGTTGTGTCATCTAACTGGGCAACAATTTGACCCTGAGCCACCGCATCTCCCACATCTGCCTTAAGCGAGAGCAGTCGTCCTTCCACCTGGGGTTGCACCGATATTTCTCTGATTGGTCGAGTGGTGCCGATGTATTGTACATCTTCTTGGAGAGATTCGCTGCGAGCGATCGCGACATCCACTGGCGTAGGTTTTCCTGCCTCCCCTTGTTGTCCTCTTGGAGATTGAGCCTCCGCTTCAGCTTTCGGCAGAATGCCACAACTGGTCAACCAAGGCATCCCTAAAACAGCAAATATCAATATAAATAGGGAAATTTTTTGATTTTGCAGTTTGCTTGTTGATTTTTGACTCGCTTGCTGCCTAGAGAGAGCAGCAGATACATCAGGAGACATACGCTTAAGTTGCACTTGGGTGTTCCAATCAGGACACTGTTCGGACTCGCATTCGGCGGGGCAGTCCAGCGGTGAGATGCACAGGCAACAGGTTAGCTCTGTGCCTGCCTATCTATTTAGACTGCTGATAGTTTACAAACGTTCACTTTACAAATCATAAAGTGCAAAGACAGTTCTATTGGTCAGCCTTAAGGGCGGATCTTTGGCATCTGCCTTCTGGTTTTCAGCGAGCGATCGCCCAGAGCAGGATTCCAGATGCTATGCTTTTTTTAAAACCCTTGACAAATTCTCAAATCCTTGCATTACCAATTCTTGCGGGTTAAAAATCTATATCTGTCAGTCGTTCTGGCAGTGGCTGGGAGTGTAGTAATTAGGGTATCTGAGAACGTGCCCGTACAAGCTCGTCCCGCTCCTGTATTTACTTCCCATTTAGAGAAAATTCAAAGCAGCATCCCGCCTGGGTTGGTCATGCGCTTGCCGTCCCAAATTCGACTCAGCGGCCCCTCCGATGTAAATCCTGCTGAGTTGATTGTCCGCGTCTTCCCGTCAGAAACTCCCTTAATTTATACTGTTAGCCTTTTTACCTGCTACAGTAACCCCCAACCGTGCTTAGTCGGAAGTTTTTCGGTTGAGAGAAAGACTTCTCTGAATGCCATGAGAGAATTAGAAAAACATAAAGCAGCAGGCGATCGCATCACTTTAAGGAAGGATATTAGAGGATATCTGTTAGAAGGACCAAAGCAAAAGCCATCCTATGAATTTTCCTCAGTAATGTGGCAGCAGGATGACTTCATTTATCGCGTTAGTTTTCCCACCATAGAACGGTCAAATATCCTGTTGATGGCTAATTCAATGGCTAACGATGTGCCGCTTTTCCACAGGGTTTCTCGTCCACTTCCCTGATAGTAATACCAAGTTGCCTTCAGACATAGTACATTTTCGTAGGTTGGGTTGACGTAGGAAACCCAACACCTGCATGGGTTACGCTATCGCTAACCACTACTACAAATAATTAATCCCGCCTACTTAATACCAATAGGACTTACGCAAGAACTCTCTGAAACTCTTATTCCTTTGTGTCTTGAAGCGTCCTTCGCGGTTCGTCTTTCCATAACTTTGCGTAAGTCCTGACCAAGTTGCCTTCAGACAGAGTAGGGTCTGAAAACAACTTGTTGGGATGATTCCAGTAATCTACAATCCGCTGAGCGTCTCTAGCAGCTTCTCCACTTCAGCGTTATGGTCGAGGAAGGAGAACAAATGTTTATAGCGCAGAATTCCCTGTTTATCAAGTACGAATTGGGCTGGCAGAGGCGCACCCAAAGCTTGACCCGTACAGTAAGCTCGAAACGTCCGACAACTGGGGTCGCTGAGCAAGGGCATCTTTAAACCCAGATCTTTGACAACAATTTTGCTCTGCTGTTCGTCGGTACTGGTAATCATCAACACCTCGACGCCCAAACTGGTAAAGCGCTCGTAGTTTTCATTCAGCGCTTTGATGTGAGGAAAGCAGAATGGGCAATATTGCTTTTCGGTGAAGATGCGGGTGAAGGCAAGGATGACGGGTTGCTTTCCCCTGTAATCCGATAACTTGACTTTACCCCCATTAGTAATGTCCGGCAGTTCAAATGCTGGAGTCGTTTCTCCCAGGTTTAAACGGCTGGTTGCTGGAATCGGCAAGAAATTCTGAAAGAAGCGTTGATTTAACAGTCCGCTAAAGTCAGTAGATGTCAGCATTGGTATATCATTTTGGTTTGATTGCTGTAATTGTAATAGTTCTTTACTTTTTTGCGAACCGGGGCGAATCGTGGACGAGAGAGCGATCGCATCCTTCATCCCCAACAAAAATCGCATCCCTCTTAAGTTAGAAATGCGACTTAATTTTAAGCTCTTGGCGTGTCCTTTTTATCCATTGAGAGTTTTGCCAATGACTAAACTAACTTTGACTTTGTAACCGAAAGCTTTCTTGAAAGCTGCTTCTACATCTGGCAACTTCTTCTCAGCCATTCGGAAAATCGCCAGTGATGAAACTTTAATGTAAGCTTCGCCATTACTAAAAGCGATGAGTTTTCCATGCTGACTCATTAGCTGTTTCGTAGCAGGTGGCGAAATCTGCAAAATTACCCCTTTCCAGATTAAGTCTAGGATATTTTGAATTGCTTCTTGCATTGGCTTGAGGTAGTCAATTTTCTCCAGGTTTACAGGCAGTTCCAGTTGGACGAATTTTTCAGCTTGCATTGTCTTAGTCCTAATTCAGAGCGATTGTTTTTACCAGGAAGAAGCGATTTGCTGTTGGCTGCTTCCTAGAGCCGACATATCTACAATGCCTGAGCTGTCTGGGCTTGATGGCTCTGGTTTGGTAGCAACTTTGGCTCAGATTTCAAAACTGAGCCAAAACTGAGCCAAGTTAGAAGTCGGGAGAAGTTATAAAAGTTAAATATGTGTCGATAGAGATTACAGGATAAGCATGGCAGCTACTATCAGAGCATCCCAGCAGGGGATAGAAATCGTCAATCAAGCTAGAAGGAGGAAAGGATGGAACAAACAAGCTGCTATCTGGGGTGAAAAGCATAATTTGAAGCGATTTTGGCGCTCCATACCAATTGACCGAGATGCCTTCGTCGGGATTTGTAAAGCTGTAGGAATTGAGGATTGGGAAGAGATTGTTGATAACAGTCCATTGTCTAACACAAATTCGAGAGCAGAGTTTTTTGCTTATGATGATGCCTGGGTTGGTCGAGAGCAGCTAGTTACCAAACTTACTGAGAAAGTTCAAAGTTCGTGCCGCTTATTAATCCTTCTTGGCATCACGGGAATTGGTAAAACAGCTTTGGCTGAACGATTAGTAGTGGAATTGCAGCCTGAGTGGGCTAAGTTTCACCAAGAAAATTTTGAAAACGAGCAGCAAACTTCAGACTTTGCCAGCGTTGCAACTCGATGGCTGGAAAAGTGGGGAGAACCCATTACGCCAGAAGACCGCAAAGATACAAATCGGTTGCTAAATTTGCTAGTCAAGCGATTGCGAGAGAATCGGTATCTGGTGCTGATAGATTCGCTGGAACTTATTTTAGAAGGGAATGAAGAAGAAGGATGGAATGATTTTAAAGATGAGTGGTGGGTAAGATTTTTTGAAAGTTTGCTAGCAGCAGAATCTTGCCAAAGTCGAATTCTTCTGACTTCCCAGGATTTGCCAGAGCAAATTCCAGCACGTTACAAAAACTTTTGGGATTGTACAGTCTTGAGTGGACTTACAGAACCAGAACGGTTAGAGTTGTTCGATAAAACTGGGCTAGAGGTTGACACAGATTCACCAAACACACCGTATCTAAAACGGATTGGCGGTGCTTATGAGGGACATCCTTTAGCTTTGCGAGTGATTTCAGGAGAAATTTGCAGTAAGCCTTTTTATGGCAATGTGGTGGTTTACTGGAACAAATATGGGCATGAAATTGAAGAAGTCGAGAAGGCAATTGAGGAAGCCAAAACGAAAGGAATAACAGCATCAGCAGATGACCAGTGGCAGCTAGATCGATATACTCGTGAATTGAGAAAAAATGTGCGACATCGGCTGGAAAAAACTTTTGGACGCTTGAAGAGAGATGTCCTTAATGCCTATCGATTGCTTTGCGAAGCTTCTGTGTATCGCTGTCCAGTACCGGAGGAGTTTTGGCTGAGTCATTTGGAAGATTGGGACTGCAATGAGGATCAGCAAGAGACTGCGCTGGAGGTGTTAAGAAATCGCCATCTAGCTGAGGAAGTTGTTGAAGACGATCAATTCCTACTAAGACAGCACAATTTAATCCGCAGTGTAGCACTTGAACACTTAAAACAACTGGATTAATAAAATGAGTAATATTTTACCGCCTAGTGAATTGGTTTTGGCTGAGCTAGGTATCGATTCAGCAGCCATTAAATTTATTCATCCGCATTGGAAACGCACCCGTTACAGAGCCGTCATCAACTGGCTAACAAAGTACAAACCCAAGCCAGATGCAACCAATCTAGAGAAAGTGCGGGGCTACTTGGAAGCATTTCACCATCTCTGCGAAGTGGAAGCTTGGGAAGAAGCTAGTAGAATACTCTTAACTCGCCTCAATACACCTACCAATGAGCAATTACATAATCAACTAGAACTTTGGGGTATTTATCATGAACGTGCTAGTTTATACAGCAGGCTTCTAGACAAATTAGGTTCCCGTTTAGATGTTCAGCTCGTATATGGTTTAAGTGATTCCTGCTATCACTTGGAGAACTACAACAAAGCAATTGAGGGATATCAGTGGTGTTTAGCTGTCGCACGGGAAAATAGAGACCAGCAGTTGGAAGGTCTAGCTTTGAGAGGCTTAGGGAATGCCTACGATTCACTTGGAAACTATGCTAAAGCACTTGAATACCATGAGAAATGTTTAGCCGTTTCACAGAAATCAGGAGATCGTCAGTTAGAAGGACAGGCTCTAGGAAATATTGGACTTGTATACCGTTCCCTAGAGAACTATGACACAGCAATTAAGTACACACAGCAGGACTTAGAGATTGCACGAGAACTCCAAAATTACCGATCAGAGGCAGCAGCTTTAGGAAATTTGGCAGGAATTTATTGTTTCTTAAACCGAGATATTGAAGCGCTTGATTACCTTAACCAAAGTTTAGCTATTTGTAAAAAAATTCAACATCGTCGAGGGGAAGCAGATGTTTTAGGAATTTTGGGCGGCGCTCATTTTAATTTGGGAGACTATTATCATAGTATGTCTTCAACAAATCCATATATAAACAAATTAACACAAAATAAAAAATTATTTTACTTTAATTATCGTAAACTTGGTATTTCGCATCAGCCACAAAATCATCTTCCATCTCACCACTATACTAAAGCAGTTGAATACTGGCAGCAGAGTTTGCTTATTTATCGTGAACTCGAAAACGATAAGGGAGAGCTAGGTATTCTGGGAAATCTAGGATGTGTCTATGGCTCTCTAGGAGAATATGATAAGGCAATTGAGTACCAGCAGAATAGTTTAGCAATCGCACAAAAAATCCATGACTTTTCAGAACAGGAGCGGCTCTTACTCAATTTATGTGCTACCTATTGCGCCTTGGGAGAGTATGAAAAAGCGATCGCATACAATCACCAGCATCTAGATATCGTGCGCTGGCGTTACAGGAGTTAACGCGATCGCAATCATAAAAAAATAAACCCCAAGACATCTGATAAGAAAAATCTCATCAGATGTCTTGGGGTTTTGATTTATTCACAACTGAATCAGTTATAAAACTGACTCGCCACTAGAAATTTTTTAGACGGCAGAAAAGAAGACCTTTGACTTAACGGGGTCGGGAACCATCGTCTTGTCGCCCGGTTGCCAACCAGCGGGGCAAACTTCATCGGGGTTAGTTTGTACGTACTGGATTGCTTGCAGCGTCCGCAGAGTCTCATCGACGTTGCGACCAAAAGCCAGGTTGTTAATTGTAGCGTGCTGAATCACGCCTTCTTTATCAATGATGAACAGCCCCCGGAGTGCAATGCCTGCCTCTGGATCGAGGACATTGAAAGCAGCACTAATTTCTTTCTTAATATCAGAAACGAGGGGATAGTTCAGGTCGCCGACGCCGCCGGACTTGCGGTCTGTTTGAATCCATGCCAAGTGGGAAAATTCACTGTCAACAGAGATGCCAAGGATTTCAGTGTTGAGATCCTGAAATTTTGGATAAGCGTCGCTAAAAGCTGTAATCTCTGTAGGACAAACGAATGTAAAGTCAAGAGGATAGAAGAACAAGACTACATATTTGCCACGATAGTCAGACAGTTTAATGGTCTTGAATTCCTGATCGACCACAGCGGTTGCGGTAAAGTCTGGGGCGGTTTGTCCAACCCGAAGACAGCCTTCTGTGTGGTGGGTCATGAATGGATTCTCCTTAAATGGAATAGATTTTGCATTGACTCGTGCTGAGTCAAGGGTAATCTAGTTGAGGTCTACCCTAGACGCAACGACGGCTGATTTACGAACTGTAACAACTATATCATACTCATAACGAGTTTGAGTAGGAATGAAGAATTTAGATACGCGCGAGTGGCTACTCACCAACGGGTTAGGAAGTTTTGCCAGTGGAACGGTTTGTGATGCTCGGACTCGGACTTATCACGGTTGGTTAATTGCCGCCCTCGATCCGCCGAGTCAGCGCACTTTATTACTGTCTCACCTGGATGCCAGTTTGGATGTAGGAGGACGGGTATTTGCACTTGGAACCAATTTTTGGACAGATGGCAAGATTGACCCTTGGGGGTACCAGCTGCTGCGTTCTTTTAAGATTGACCCCTTTCCCTGTTGGGTTTGGGGTGAGGATAACTGGCAGCTAAGCAGGCAGCTGGTGATGCCCTATGGCTTAATAGAAAGTAGGTCAGAGATAGTAGGTAGCGGAAAACAGACTGAGCAATCAGCCACTCCCCAGTTTTGTAACCGGATTTTGATCCAGTACCGCTATGAAGGCACTGAGTTGGCTACGCTGAGGTTACGCCCGGTGATTGGCGATCGCGACTTTCACCACCAGCAATCCGCAGCCTCAGGATTGTCCTTCTCGCAATTAGTCGGTCAAAAGCAAATTTATCTGCAAGCGATGCGTTCTGACTGGACTGGGACTCCTTGGCAATTGCGCTGGAGTAAGGGTCGCTATCAACCAGACACGGTTTGGTATTGGCATTATCACTATCCAGAAGAGAACCGGCGGGGATTGGGCGACAAGGAAGACCTCTACAGCCCTGGATACCTGACAGTACCCCTACAACCGGGAGACTCCCTCACCCTAGAAGCGAAAGTGGGATTATGCAACTCCAAACAACCACACCTCAGTTCCCTAGACTTTGAGCAAGCAGTGCAGGTACAACAACGACCCAAAGCGGTTGATAGTTCCTTGTTGATGGTTCATGGCAACGAACCATCAACAAGGGACAATGGTATTTGGCAGCAGCTGTTGCGAGCAGGCGATCGCTTTATCGTCTACCGCGCATCTATTGCTGGCTCGACTGTTATTGCTGGCTACCACTGGTTTAATGACTGGGGACGCGATACGCTAATTGCTCTACCAGGACTGGCTTTAGCGACTGGGCGCTATGAGGAAGCTAAGGGACTGCTGGAAACTTTTGGGCGCTATTGTCGCAATGGTTTGATTCCCAATGCATTTCCAGATACTGGAGCTGAGCCATTCTACAACAGTATTGATGCATCGCTGTGGTGGATTGAAACTTTGGGACTTTACCTGGAAGCAACGCAGGATTGGGATTTTCTGGCTCAGCAATATCCTGTGGTGCGGCAGATTTACAAAAGCTTTATGGCTGGCACCCTCTACAATGTCCGCATTGATGCCACCGATGGGCTAGTTACCTGGGATGCGCCAGGAGTGGCGCTTACCTGGATGGATGCGGTGGTTGATGGTCAGCCGGTGACGCCTCGTCGGGGTAAACCTGTAGAAATTAACGCTCTCTGGTACTCTGCTTTGTGTTGGGCTAGCCGGTGGGCAGAATTGTTATTAAGGGAAGGGGGAGCGAATTCAGAGAAGCGAATTAATCAGCGAGAACGCTATATTCAGCAGGCGCAACAGGTGAAGGGGTCGCTGCAAAAGTTCTGGAATCCGACTGTGGGATATTTCTACGATACAATCGCACCGGATGACGTGCGGGACCCCTCAATTCGTCCCAATGCAGTTTTGGCTCTTTCGCTCTATCATTGCGGGTTTCCCGCCGAGCAAGGGCGGTCTGTCCTCAAGGTGGCAAGCGATCGCTTACTGACACCTTACGGTCTCCGCAGTCTCGACCCCGCTGACCCCAACTATGTGGGGACTTATGCTGGGAATCCCCAATATCGCGATCGCGCCTACCACCAAGGCACGGTTTGGAGTTGGCTGATTGGCCCTTTTATTCGAGCCAGGACGCGCTTCTACGATTCAGAACCCGTCCCTTTTGATTGGCAGCCAATGATTGAACACTTGCAGTCCTCAGCCTGCCTGGGTTCGGTTTCGGAAATTTTTGATGGCGATCCGCCTCATGTAGCTCAAGGAGCGATCGCTCAAGCTTGGTCTGTTGCCGAACTCATCCGGCACTATTCCGACTAATTACAACCGAGGAATGAGTACAATAACCAGCTCACTCATTCTTCAGTCCTGACTTCACTTTTAAATGGCTCTAGCGGGATTTGAACCTGCGACCTTGGGCTTATGAGTCCCCTGCTCTAACCACTGAGCTACAGAGCCAACTTTTCTTGAACAACCTTATCATCGTAGCATAATGGCGGGATTATTGCTACCCCTGACTCCAGAAAAGAGAAAAGACAAAAGAAAATATATTTTCTTTTGTCTTTTTACTTTTGCCTTTTTTTAGCGTCGGGGTAGCAAAGCTATCGGGTTGACAGCTCCTTTTCCAGATGGATGCAACTCAAAGTGACAGTGTGGCCCGGTACTGCGTCCGGTACTGCCCATTTCAGAAATTTGCTCTCCTTGCTCGACCGTTTGCCCTTCTCGCACTAGAATCCGGTTGTTGTGGGCATAGCGAGTCAAACTGCCATCAGGATGCTGAATGT
Source organism: Coleofasciculus sp. H7-2 (assembly GCF_042747725.1). Classification (NCBI taxonomy): domain Bacteria; kingdom Bacillati; phylum Cyanobacteriota; class Cyanophyceae; order Coleofasciculales; family Coleofasciculaceae; genus Coleofasciculus; species Coleofasciculus sp. H7-2. The sequence goes on along the minus strand of NZ_JBHZGO010000073.1, from coordinate 99,021 downwards.
CCACCAAATTTCCATAACCACCAGAATTCCAGCGTGCATAGACCACGACACCAGGAGCTGCCGCCACTACAGGTGTGCCAACCGGAGCAGCAATATCAATCCCCTTGTGCATCCGTCCCCAGCGCCGACCATAACCTGAGGTCAAAACGCCCTTTGAGGGCCAGATGTAGCCATTGAATTGGACTGGGCTATCCGGCAGGTAGGGATTTGAACCAGGGAGGGGTGGTAGCTCTGGAGCAACTTGCTGTCCGAAGGGGGGTCGGAGGGTCGGGTTATAAGTGTCCGCTCCGGCGGGTGCCGTTGCCACCAGTGGCTGCTGGGTTCTAGCCCGTGGTGTAGCAGGTGGGGGCACTTTGATTTCGATTGCAGCCTGCGATCGCTGTTGTTGCCGTTGCCGCTTTTGGATTTCTGCTTGTACGGCTTCGTTGTAACGATTGGGGCTGAATTCTGGATTGATAGGAGTCGGGTATTCAGAGCGTTGCAACTGGTTGTTGACTACAGGTGCAACTAGCACGGGTGCGGGAGTAACTGGCACCGCGATGTTAGCAACACGAGCGTTCTGTGAGTTAGCGGTATCCCCGTTTTGCTGGGAACGATACTGCTGCCGTAGTTTGATGATGTCTTCCCGTAGTTTCTCAATCTGCGTGCTGTACTCGGAGTTTTGCTTCAAGCCAGCAGACTGAGGAAGCTTCCTATCGGCAATGGGTATGGCAATGGGTAACGGATTATCCGCTAACAGCACTGGTTTGACGATAGGTACGTTAGCACTAGGTACGTTAGCACTACTTTGCACCCGTACCTGTGTTGCTGCCACTGGTAAGGGAACAGTGGTTGGCAAAGTAGGAACGGAGAGATTCGGTACAGCAACATTAGACTTGGATTGTCTAAGTGCGGTATTAAGACCAGGGATTAAAGTTACAGTCTGTTTTTGGGGGATTTTCAGTGGCTGATTAACTCGAATCATGTTCGGGTTATCTAACTGATTTACCCGGAGCAGTTCTGCCCTGGAAACGCCGTAGGTGCGAGCGATCGCATCCAGCGTATCTCCCGGCTTGACCTGGTACACATCTGCCGTTACCCCATTGGGTTCGACGACGGCAATCGGTGCGGGTGCCACTGTCTGGATTGGCAGCGCTTGGTTGGTCGCTAAGGTCGGTACTGGGATTGGTACGCTTTCATTCACCCCTATCGGCAGCGGGGATGCTTCTAGCGCTTCCCGTGTCTGTGCCGACGGGAGGTGGTTAATCACCCGATTGGGGGCATTTTCCCCTGGCATCTGCACCGCGATATTTCGTGGCTGTGCGGACGGGAGTTGGTTAATTACCTGATTGGGGGCATTTTCCCCTGGCGTCTGCACCACGACCGGAATTTGCACCCTGGGAGCGGCTATTTCTACCTCAGCAGCTTCAGGGTTATCAATTTGGGCTGGTTTAGTGACTTCTAATTGCCCAGCAGATGCTTTTGTAGGCTCCTCAGACCGCAACTCCGCCAGACTATTCTGCAAGCGGCCCCGCTGCTCCTTTAAGCGGCTCATGGCAGCGTCTTGTCTTGCTTTTAATAGCTCATTTACGTTGCCGGGAATCGTGACTGATTGACCCACCGGCAGTCCATCCGATGTTGTCACTCCAGATGATTGCTGCACCTGGGTCGGGGGAACACCATAAGACTCAGATAGCTTTTCGACGGTATCGCCTGGTTTAATTTCGTGAACAATGCCGTTCACTGAGGGAATTTTCACCACTTGTCCAGCTGGAAGAACTGAGCTGGATTTGATGTTGTTGGAAGTGGCGATCGCGGCAGGTTCTACCTGATAGTTCTTCGACAATTGCCAAATCGTCTGCCCCTGCTGCACCTTGTGTTCGATGACGCGCGGTGCTGGGATCGATTCTGCTTTAGCTTCCGGCTCTACCTTCGAGGAAACGGCGACAGATGTGAATTCCGGCTCTACTACCTTCGGGGAAGCAGCGACAGATGTGGATTCCGGCTTTATTGCTGACGATGGCGCGACTGAAGAAGTTGTTTCTGGCTCCACCTTTGAGGCAGGGGCGGCAACAGCAATATCCGTTGCATCTGGAGCGTTGCTAACACTTGGCTCTGCGGCAACCGGATCGGCTGCCTTTGCTTCATCGCCTTGTTGCGGCAGCAATAGGCTGGAGGTGCCCATTGAGATTGCCAATCCAATCATGGCGGCAGAGGTGCGAGCCCGACGGTTAACCTCTGGAGAAATTGGCTTCAATAAACCTGACTCTCCCCCGGAAAGCTTTCCTGCGGACAGATTCGCTTTCGCATCTTTGTCTGCTGCACAGGAAGGAACTGATTTAATCTTGTGCGTGAATGGGCGTTTCAAACACGACCTCCTACTTATGACGAGCGCTTAACTGTCCCTGAATGATTTTCTTTTACCAGTCAATGGGACAAATCACATCAAAGAAGTGATCAGGATCACTGCCGGTAATGATACCTAGGCAAGATTACCCTGCTTTTTTGATTTAGACAAGTTTACATGACTGGGAAAATTTTCAATCATGCACGGCCTACATTCGACCCACCCTGCTGAAGACTTCATCATTGCGTTAATCAGGAGCCTTTTGTCAAGAGCTGGCAAGTTAAGGGTGTATTCCTTCTTAAGGCGTGCATATTGGAACATACTTGTTTGACTTGCTTGACTCCGGAAGACTGAGAAAACAACTTTTTCAGTGTTGGCATCCTGCTGTTGATTCATTACAACATGAGACTTTAAGCTGATTTTGCCTGTAACAACAACCGTAGAATTATGGCGATTGCTCTAACAAAAGAGGTAGGTCGCACTCACCTAATCCTACTAAAAATCTTCCTAAAGATTGATTTGAGATGGTTTTAGACACTCAGCATTGAAAGATTTTGGATAAAAAAATCTATCAATCAATTTGACGTTACAGCTCCTTTTGTTCATAGAAATTTCTTATCAAAGCCGCACTCATTCGGTATTCTAGATAGCTAAAGGACGGAGAATAAACTCTCTCTAGGAAGGAAAAAGAGTCATTAGTCACCGAGCGTTGAGTCAGAAGTCATGAGGAATGGGTCAGCCAGCAATGGTCACAAACAGTTGCCTATCAACACGTTGCAGATTACCGGATAAAAGGTCAAACCAATTTTCTAACCTTTAACTCAATTCGCGGACACCTGACTAAAGACTGATAACTGTCAATGAGCAAAGGACATCTTTGCCTCCTTCAGCCGGACAAAATGCCCAGTTGGCGACGGGCTTCAAATAAACCGACTGCGGCACTAACAGAAAGGTTCAGGCTCCGAACGTGAGGCTGTGACATCGGAATATAGACAGTATTGGCACAAAGGGCGAGAACTTCTGGGGGTAGTCCAGTTGTTTCGCTGCCAAATAATAGCCAGTCATCCGCCCGAAACTGGAACTGAAGGTAGTTATGGCTTCCAGAAACGCTGAAGCCAATCCATCGCCCCCCTCGCTGCTGATGGAATGCCTGAAAATCCTCTAAACCAACGTGGTAGTGCAGATTGACGTAGGGCCAGTAATCTAGACCGGCACGTTTCAGATAGCGATCGCTAATTTCAAAACCCAACGGCCCGACTAAATGCAATTCCGTCCCAGTCGCAGCACAGGTCCGGGCAATATTGCCGGTGTTGGGCGGAATTTGCGGCTTGTAGAGAACAACAAACGGCATGAGACTTACTAATTACTCTGGCTCTAACACTAAAATCCACCCTGGGAACCCAAATTATACCTAAAGAGAGAGGAACCTATACATATTTGTTATATGACTCACCCAGATCAAATTGATTAAATATTCTAATTTCCGAAGGATTCTTTTTCGCCAAAAAATTAAACCATAAAAAGGCAAAAAAAGAAATGAAGGGCTAAGCAAGGATCGAGGATAAAAGATGAAGCCTTGAGGATAAATTTCTGCCTTCAGGCTTCATTCTCGATCCTTGAAGTGCTTCAGGCAACTAGGTGGCACAATTTGTCTTCCAGTTCGCGTTCTTGGTCTGCCACCGCTTGAATGGCGTCAATCATCACGCTGGGAGTGTCAAAACCTTGGTTTTGGAGATTTAACCACCGCTGAGCAGAATTTCCTTCCCGGAGAATTTTTTTCAGGGGTGACAGGAAACAGCGAAAGCCCATCTGTTTAGAAATGTCCCAAACTTCGCCGGTTATTTCTTCAATCCAATCTCGCGCCAGAATAGGTCTGCCGTCTTGCCAATGTCTCAGAGTTGCATCCAAACTTTGACGGGCGGCGGCGTCTTCGTTGGCGTCTGTCAAAGTAATCAAGTCTTCTGAAGACAATTGACTCATTTCCAGCGGATCGAGGCTGGGGTCATCAATCAGCTGCAAAAGTCGGGCTTCTAGCAAGGCTGTAACAGCCAGCAAGGCAACCGGATCGATAATTAGGTCGCAAATTCTCAGTTCCAGGCGGTTGAGGTCGTAGGGGCGCTGGTTGCCATTCGGTCGCACGGATGACCAGAGGTGGCGGACATTTTGCATTGTCCCGGCGGCTAATTGGGCTTCCGTCCACTGGATAAAGTGGGCGTGACTTTCAAATAAGGGGACGCGGGCTGGGGTTTTGGGAAACAATCCCCAGCGAGTCGAGTGATAGCCAGTGGCTTTACCCTCCAAAAACGGGGAAGAAGCACTGAGGGCGAGGTATAAGGGTGCTTCTAGACGGACGAGACGAATCGCCCGCATTAGGGTTTCTGGATCGCTGATGCCGATGTTGATGTGGACGCTGGCGGTGACAACTTTGGTACCGTAAGTATTCTCAATGTAGTCGTGGTAAGGATTGCTGGGATCAGATCGGCAGAAGCGATCGCTTCCTCCTAAAGACAGCGTACTCCCTGGAATCAGGGTGTAATTTCCCAGGCGTTTTAGATACTCTCGGAGTTGCCGTCTAGGACGTAGCAAGGCACACAATAATCGGTCGTAACAATAAAAGGGTTCTGTGATATATTCCACGTTGCGGCTATCTGGCTCCCGCATGAACCCGTCTAGGTCAGCCACAATCCGATCGGATAAACCCACAATGTCACCATTGGGGGTGCCAGTATACATTTCAATTTCAAAGCCTTTTGATAGCAAGGGGTTTTTCCTCAGATGAGTGAGTAGGAACTACGGGCACGGTATAGCGTTACCGTTTAAAAGTGTATCGAGGAAGACGAAACGGCTCCTCTGCCCCTAGTCTGGCATCAAAGTTGGTACTGATGATAGACACTGCTGGCGGCTCGATGGAGAAGGGAGTGCCGATAAACTAGGGAATCAAGATCGTCAGCATAACCCCCGCCAATCACACAGGCGACTGGGTAGCCGAGTGCCACACAGGTACTCAAAACTTGCATCTCCCGGCGGAATATTCCGGTGTCTGTGAGGGCGAGTTTGCCCAAGAGATCGCCAGCATGAGGATCGACTCCAGCATCGTATAAAACGAGATCGGGCTTGACTTGTGACAGCAAATCTGGGAGATATTTTGCTAAAGTTTGCAGATAGGCGTCATCTTCCATCCCAATCGGTAGAGGAACATCTAAGTCACTTTGTTGCTTGGTACCGGGAAAATTAACTTCGCAGTGCATTGAGAAGGTGAAGACGCTGCTATCTTCTTGGAAAATAACGGCTGTACCGTCTCCTTGATGGACATCTAAATCCACGATCAGGATTTGGCGCACCAGTCCCAGATGTTGAAGCACACGGGCAGCAATGGCTAAATCGTTGAAAATACAGAAACCAGAACCATAACTGGGAAAGGCGTGATGAGTGCCACCCGCAGTATTGCAAGCTAAACCGTGACTAAGTGCTAGTTTAGCGGTGAGAATCGTACCTCCCACCGCCACGCAGGTGCGATTCGCCAGTGCGGGACTCCAGGGCAAGCCGATTCGTCGCTGGGCTTTGGCGTCGAGGGTGCCTTCACGGTATGCTTGGACATATTCTGGGGTGTGAACGAGTTCTATCCACTCTGGTGGGGGAGGTTCGGGTGAATGAATTTGCTCTGGATGCGCCACGCGATCGCCTAAGAGCATTTCGTAGAGTTTGCTGAATTTGGGCATGGGGAAGCGATGCCCTTCGGGGAGAGGTGCGACATAATCGGGGTGGTAAATAATTGGCAAGTCCATATTTAAGATTTTGAACTGCCCAGACGCAAAGGAAGAGAGGATTAACGGCGCGATTCTCTTCCTCAGACGCTACGCGATCGCAAAATTTTCCAGGCAAACCCGCTAACCAGACAACCTAAACCAATACTGAATAATATGACAATGAGCAAATTCGCCAAGGGGATGACTGCGGATAGTTGGTTGTTGTCGATTTGGTTGGGGTAAGGCTGGGTAAAATCTTTTATTAGCGCTGAGGAAGCAGAGGCGGCGACTGAGGCGGTTCCGACTCCCAAACTGGCAGCGGCGATAATATTTTCCAGGTTGCGATCGCGCTTAGCTTGTTCAATCTCGACGATGCCTCGAATCGTATTAATCACATCTTCTAGCACTCTCAGCGCCGGGCTAAAGCTGCCACGATCTTGTTGAATTTGAATTTCATATTGCTTGACTATTTGGTTAAAATGTGCCAGAAAATCCAGCTCGGTTTCCCCATATTTGCTAGATTCCTGAAGCAGATAATTTAAATGTTCTTGGTATTTTTTCTGATTTGTCTCAATCGCGTGCAACTGAATTTCTAGATGGTTTAAGTCTGAAGCATACTGGGACAATATTTTTATATTAACTTCTAAAATTCTCTGTAATTCTTTTAAAGGTAGCTGCTTCAGCATTTCACCAGCTTGAAAAATATAGCCAAAATTCTCTTGCAATTGTTGTCTGAGTTTTTGCGCTTCACAATAAGCCCAAAGAATTTTATTGCGGTAGTAAAATAACCGCATCCAGACCTCATAATATTTAGCAGCTTCGGTTTCGGCGGCTACATCGGGATAAAAGATAACCAGGACATGGCGATTCTCTTCCATGTCCCAACCCTGGGGAGGTTGCCACACTTCAAAAACTGTTGCCCCTAAAAATTTTCCTTGACTTGGCTTTTGCTGTTGCCATCTCCCAAACCTCAGAATCTCGTAAGCTTCTTGGGCGAGAGTTTCTAAAGGGGTTTCACAGTTCCGAGGCAAAATTCCGGAAACAATCCAGGTTTTTCCGAGATTGCCTTGTTTATCAGCAGCTAGATGTTTGAGGGTGGGAAAGCATTTAAAAGATTGCAGATAGTCTCGATCGTTAATGTGGCAATTAAACAAAAGCCCATAACTATCGCTAAATCGCACGGGATAATAAAAGCCTTTGACTGGATATCCTTCACTGCGATCTTGAAAAGTATAATAAGCTTCAGTTTCCCCAGCTAGGCGCAATAATTCTAAATATTCTGGATCGTTAAAATTTGAATCGTCAGCACAGACAAGTATTCTTTGCAATTCTAACGGGAAGTTATCCCAAAACGCGAGCTGGTTTTGGTTGATTTGCTCTGCATCATCTCCCAACCCGTTTCTCAGGTGGTAAACAAATAGATCCACGTTAGGAAGAAATAACAGGTTCATCGGAAGAGTAAACATATTGCCACAATACCTGGCGATTCAAATCACGGCTATGCCAACCCCACTTCAGAAGCAAGGAAGCAGAAGTTGCGAGAACTTTTAAACAAAGTCTGCCGGTGCGGACTGAGAACCAATATAAAGTGTATGATGAAACCTGCTCAAGGTAGGTTTAGAAGCGATCGCTAAATCTGGCGTAGCATCTCTTACCCGCACAGAATTCATCTGATTTTAGACTTGAAGATAGGGCAAACGAGCGATCGCTGTAGATACGCCGTATACAACGCCTCTACATCTGCATGTCACAGCAACTTCCGGCAAGGGAAGAAGTTTAAACTGGATGGAGAGAAGAGAAATCAGCAAGCGATGGGAGGGAGGAGAGAAAATGCAACACAAAATCATCTGGGAACAGGGCAGCAATAACCCCGACAATACCAACAACTTTGCTACCATCCGCGAATGGTGGGCAAGTCTCGCCGACAATAAAATCACTTGGCGACAGCGAATCATTCCTCAGACAGGCAATGCCACCGAACTCGACTGGGAACCCCAACGCTTTGACGAAGTATTTGAGATTCAAATCCCTGAAATTCGCGGTATCACTCTCTACTGGCGTAAAATCAACGAAGATCGAGAACGCAGCACTACGCCTATCAAACTCGAACTCGATACCCTTCGCCAGCAACTTTATATCTATCCCCAATCTCAAAAAGAACTTGTCATTCGGGTAGGGATACCAGAAACCATCTATCAAAAGATTGAATTAAAATATCCCCAATTGCAATTTGCTGCCAAGGAAGGTGAAAACCACATCCTCACTCTGCGGGATACTCAGCAACAGGTGGAAGTGAAAGCCATTCTCAGCCCAGAAAATCTGAGACAGTTGATCGAGCAGTTGAAGCAACAATTGTCGTAACTAAGGAATGTGGATTAAATAAAATCCAGAATTATTATATAGCAACCGCCAAGGCGGTTAGGACACTGTGCGAAGCACATCTTCAATGGCATCTCGTAGACAATCAAACTGCTCCAGTTTTTTGCGGATGCGACTTTTTAACCAAGGTACAGAGCATAAAGACCACATGAGGGGGTGGCTCCTCAATGCACTTGAGGAGGGCATTTTGGGACTGGGTGGTTAATTGATGGCACTCATCCAGAATAAAAAGCGGAATAGTTCTCGACGATGAGAAACTGAAGCGTTTGTTACGAGAGCATTTAGGGCAGATTTTGATAGAGCCGGATTTTGATTCCATTACAATCCAGATTCAGCACCAAATTGAATCCTTGGTTCCTCAAGCTCCCGGTAAGTCTTTGAGTTCTGCATCTTTGCTAGATTCAACAAACGTCACAGAACATATTCCAACAGAAGAACTCAAAGAACTATTGCAGTCGCAAATTGCTGAGCTTTGTTCTGAAGATGCTTTAGAGCAATTCATTCAGGTAAGCCACCAAATTATCCACAAAGCAGTACTACAGCCCCGACATACCTGGGCTAAGCCAATCTGGGTGTTGCGAGGCGAGACGCAGATATACATTGCTCAGGCAGCAGGGATTGAGGAGGCGATCGCCAAAGTCAAGACTCAGCATCCCCAGGAAACTGAAAGACTGGAAGCGATCGCAGTTGGAGGTATTCTGGCACCCGATCAGGTAATCTCCCTGGATACAAACCAGTTATGACTTTCTCATCCTGAGAGGACTTTTCAGGATAAGCCTAACGCCCCCGTTCACCCGCCGCTAGTAGCTTCTCGGACTCAATAAAGAGACTCTGTACGGTCGGTGTGCAACGGGATTGTTAGACATCTGGCACCAACGGCAAACGGCGAATACGAATACGGCTCGGCTCAACCGTAATAGCTGTTCCTTGTTCTAAATCCTCCTCGCATTCAGCGATTACTGTCAACAAAAGATTTGTGAGCGCCTGGGCACGTAATCTTTCAATCCGAATGCGAATGACCGAAGGAGTGATCGCTACATCAAGGGCCAGCAGTGTATGAAAATCTGCGTCAAGAGTAGCAAGGATACGCCCCTCATTTCTGGCTCTCTGGATGATGTCTGCATCTTCAGCTTCAGACATCCCGATTTCACCAACATGGATAGTGTCGATACCTGCATCACGTAACAATGCTGCCGCAGAGAGTGGCAATCCCTGATCAAGCAACAGTTTCATAGCGATTAGGAAGCTCAATGATGCGATCATCCAAATAGGAAGAGGCAAAAATTAGGGCTTGTCGGATATCTTCATCCTCTAACTCTGGAAACTCTTGATGTAATTCTTCTCGATTAGGATAAGTTGCTAGTAGCTCAATCACCCGACGAACCGTAAGGCGAAGATTACGAATGCAGGGTTGCCCATTCATCCGTTTTGGGTTGCTCGTAATACGATCTAGTCTCATTAGAGTAATTCCAGCGTTTCATTATTATTTTAACCTTCAACGAGGATAAGCCATGCCTGCAATACAAGCTCCACATATCCATTCTCCATCATCATATAAACCGTCTCCCATGCTATCTTTGCGCCCGCAACTAGAGCAAGTCAGTAAAATCGGCTGCGAGGATTTTTGCTTTTGCTCAGAGTAAGAGGTGGGAGGATGACGCAATGTGGGAGGAACTGCAAACTTGCCACAATTTGAACACCACTGCCCCCATTATGTTCAATTGTCTGCGTAGTTTGACACTTGGGACATAGATTGGACGTGGACATAGTAGCTCACTTATTTCTGTACGACTACTTAACAGAGTTACCATTTTTACAAGATGTCTAACAACTGATTAGACGGAATTTTTCCGCAGATCCATCCAAAAAAGGGGATAGGCAGATTGTTTCCTCAGATCCCTCCACAACAGGTGGATCTGAGGAAAGATTCTTCATAATACGCCGATCGAGGTGGATATCAGGAAAATTTCCGCATATCTTCAGATGTGTACGGCTAGCACTACGAGTATTATTAGACACATACTTTGTTGTGACTGCATGGTTATGGAACCTCGCCCCAAAAAGCTCTTAGATCAACTGCGTGAAGTGATCAGGCTCAAGCATTATGCCTACCGGACGGAAGAAACCTACGTGCAATGGGTGAGGCGCTTTATCCTCTTCCATGAAAAGCGGCATCCGCGTGAGATGGGGCGAGCAGAGATTGAGGCATTTCTGACCGATCTGGCAGTCCAACAGTTAAAGCTAAAAACACCAAAGTTCACGTAGGTTGGGTTGAGGAACGAAACCCAACACAACTCATGGATTGTGTTGGGTTTGTAGAGACTAACATAAACGCCGAACGACTAGAAGTCGCGGCTATACAAACAAAGCCTGACGAGAGCAGGCTAAGAAAAAGAGTAACGAGCAACTAAATTTGATATTAGTTTTTCGCCAATGTATCTGCCTGTAAAAGCGATTACTCCACAGTTGTTGAAAACTGTGGAGTAACGGTTGATTTTATCAAGCCCGCGCTGGCAAGCTTTATTTGGATAGCTGCGACTTTATTTAGTCGTCAGACTAACTGTTACCGACCCTGACGACCCGGATTTCCAGGTGCTGCGCCTGCTCCTTCGTCGTTACTGGGCTTGTTCCGATTGGAATTGCCCGGATCGCAACCTTCAGGCCCATTACCGACCCCTTGGTTGCAATTCTGACGCTGATTTGGGCGTCGGGTGTCATCTACCTCACGGTTATCACCGGGGATTTCTTCTTCGCGGGTATCAACAGCTTCGCGCACTTTGGGGGGTTTCGCACCTTCTCCCACCACGTAAGGCGAGGCGATGTTCTGAGCCTTCCCAGTGCTGACTAAGGCTTGGTAGAGGAAAGCACACACCTCTGCACGGGTGGCTACTTGATTGGGTTTGAGTGACTGGACATTGGGATAGTTAACCACCAGACCCCGTTCTGTCGCCGCCGCAACCAAACTGCGGACGTTGCTAGGGATGGTAGAGGCATCGCTGTAAACTTGCAGCAGCGTTTCGGTGGTGCTACTGGCAGAAGAGTAATTCATTCCCTTCGCCAATGCCACTAAGATATCCAGGCGAGAAAGGTTTTGGGTGGGGTTGAATGCATTGCGGGAAACAGTGCCTAAAAAGCCCATTTCATAAGCTTCTTGGATAGCACTGTACGCCCAATAATCGGAGGAGACATCACGGAAGGCGATCGCATTCCGGACTTTATTCATCTCAAACGCTTTTCGCAGCATCGCCGCAAACTGGGCACGAGTCACCGGCTGATCCGGTCGGAAGCGACCATCGGGGAAGCCTTCGATAATCTCTAACTCCGCCAGTTGGGCAATAAAATCTTTTGCCCAGTAGCCCTGCGGGACATCTGGAAAACTCGTCTGGATGGCTCGACTCATTCCCACGTTTTGATATTTTGCCAGCAGCTGGCTGACTTCGTAGGTAGCGTTATCGGCTTCTACCTCAATCACCTGCACCAGCTGACCGGGAGCCGATGTCAACAAGGCAGCCATTTCTGAGCTGTAAATGCTCATTGTCTCACCCGCCAGCGCCGATTCACCGCTGGTAAATGAGCTGGAATAAACGCTGGTCGCCGCCGAGGTCGAAATCTCGCTCGATTGGAACTGACTGACGTTAATTTGCTCGACGCTGCTCAGGAATGTGACTCGTTCCTGAGAGTCGATTTGGGTGTAGTAGTTGTAGGTGGTGGCACCGCTGTCGATGTTGCCATCTGCGTCGGCGTCAATGCCGTACACAGTCCGTACCACACGGGATTCAGACGGATTTCCTGACAAAATTAGGTTAACGGCGGCGTTTTCAGACAAGCATTCAAACTCGCTAAAGCCAATCAAGCGGTTTTGGTCGTACAGACGCACCACAACGCGATCGCCCGGATTCACTCCTTTGACAAACTTCGCTTTTTGCTTGATTTTGTATTTGAAGTCGCCGAGATACCGCTCTTGGGAATAGCTGTTGCCTTGTTTCGCCTTCACGGATACGCGAGTAATCACCTCTGTGAGGCTGCCAGAAGGTTGCAGAACGGCAAGGCTAAAGTTCCCTGCCGATTCGGTCATTGCCACCGTAGACCGCTGTGTGCGGACGGTACTCCTTTGCTCGGTGGTTTCCGTGCGACGGGTTGTCGTCTGTTGCCCAGTTGTGCTTTCCGACCGGAGTCGAGCCGTCAGCGTCTGGGTCGCCGTTTCATCCCACTTCACCAGCGAACCAGATTCGTTGGTGCGATAAACCCAAAATCCTTGTTCTTTGGCGCTAGCTACCAGCACCAGCCAGCCGGGAACCATTGCCTCGGTGCAGGAAACACCCGCTTCTGCCAACTCCAGGCAACCATTTGACCAAGTTTGCTTAGCCACTTGAAGAATGGTTAAGTCAGAACCTTGCATTCCTGTCCGTTGGGCAGCATCCTTTAAAACAGCTTCAGCAACTGCTTTTGGCAGCTGGGCGGTATCGTCTTCGGCTTGGCTGAGCAGAGTTCGACCCGATAAGGGCAGATTGCCAGTTGTTTGTCCAACTTGCGCGATCGCCGGGGCAACCGTTGTCATACTTAAACCGGCAGCAGCCAATGCCACGCTGCCTAAAAACACCAAGGAACTTCGCTTCATTAATCTCTTCTCACACCTAATCAAAACGGGTAGCGTGACTTTTAAAGTCGGTTAGATGTTCCTGGTTTACCTTTTTTTTATGATAGAGACGATTACGATAGAAAAATAGTTAACTAATCTTAATAATTATCGTGACGACTCAGCAGCTAAAAACAGCAAGTACCTTTGAAAAATTAAACTGGACTTGGCGAGGCTACCGGATTCAGTACACAGTCATGGGCACGGGTCGCCCTCTGGTGCTGATTCATGGCTTTGGCGCTTCCATTGGACACTGGCGCAAGAATATGCCAGCCCTAGCCGCCGGGGGCTACCGGGTATTTGCCTTGGATTTACTCGGATTTGGCGGTTCGGACAAGCCAGCCCTAGATTACACTCTCCAGTTGTGGGAAGAACTGATTAAGGATTTCTGGGAAACTCATATTCAGGAACCGGCAGTCTTTGTGGGCAACTCGATTGGGGCATTACTCAGCTTGATGGTAGTGGTGAATTATCCAGAAATTTCCGCTGGTGGCGTGCTGATTAACTGTGCCGGTGGCTTGAATCATCGCCCCGATGAGCTAAATCTACCCCTGCGGCTGGTGATGGGAGCCTTCACCAAGCTGGTAAGTTCCAAAGTCGCAGGTCCGTTCCTGTTTAACCGCATCCGTCAGAAAGATCGTCTCCGTCGCACTCTCAGACAGGTCTACGTGAACCCTGAAGCCATCACTGATGAACTGGTGGATATGCTTTACGATCCTTCCTGCGACACGGGCGCTCAGCAGGTTTTTGCCTCAATTCTCACGGCACCTCCTGGCCCTAGCCCAGCCCAGTTGTTGCCAAAAATACAACACCCGCTGCTGGTACTTTGGGGAGAAGATGACCCCTGGACGCCGATTCAGGGTGCGGCGATTTACAAAGAGCTAAGTGAGAATGGGCAACCCGTGAAGGTTGTGGGCATTCCCAAAACGGGTCACTGTCCCCATGATGAACGACCGGACGTGGTGAATCCTTTGATTTTGGATTGGTTGGCTCAGATGAGCAGTCAATAAAACTTCCGGTTCATCTGTTGTTGCGCCTACTTTTGAACTTGAGGGGACGCTCTAGCACACGCTTCGCTAGAGCGTCCCCTCAAGTTTGATCGCGCTTCATTAACCAAAACTTACGCAAATATCACCACATAGTAAGGGCAACCACAGGGGGATTGAACCCGAAAAAACGCTATATGTATCAGCTTTGCGTAAGTCCTGTTAACCTAACGTTGTATCCGACATCCTCGATCCCTTCTTGCCTTCCTTAAAAAGGAGGGAAATTACGATTACCCCATTCACCGCCGATGCCGTTCGAGGAAATCAATCCCGGAGTGGACAGACTCGTGGGGCGCGAACGGTTTAAATGGATGCAGCACGGCTTGCTGCGATCGCGATACATCAAACTCATTCCGAGTATATTTAGGAAGATGCGGTAGGAACGATTAATGCTATATCGCAAAGAACCAGAGGGGCTGATAGCGATCGCGCAGCTTGCCCATGCGTGGGTATCGGGTCAATTGGCACAAGCTTGGGGAAATGAGTATTTTGGGAAGTTGGCACCTAGAGAAGAGGTTTGCTTAGGTGCCGAGCAACATGATATTGGCTGGCTGTCCTGGGAAACAACGCCCACCTTCAACCCAAAAACAGGTTTGCCGCACAGCTTCACGGAATTACCGAGAAAAATCCATATAGATATTTGGTCAAAAGCCGGACAATTAGCGATCGCGCAAGGAAGATATCCAGCGCTGTTGGCTTCGCTGCACGGTACGCGCCTCTACGAGAACTATGACGCTAGCAATGACTCGCCAGAAGATGTCCATCTCGTGCAGGACTTCCTGGGGCGCGAACAGGCTTTCCAGAAGGAATTAATTGCGACCCTCCGCAACGATCCGAACTACGCACCCTACAGCACACCAGAAGCGATCGCTCGGAATCGGCAGTTAGTGGCAATCTGGGATTGCTTATCGCTGATCCTGTGCATGAAGCTGACTAAAGAGCGTTCAGTGGAGAAGGTTCCCACCGCTGACGGCGAAATTACCCTGAAGCTGACGCCAGTAGCAGGCGATCCCACCCAGGTGGCGGTGAGTCCTTGGCCTTTTTCAGAGAACGCGGTGACGCTGGTTTGCGAAGGACGCTATCTATCGGAAACCTTCCGAGACGAGGAGACGATGCGGAACGCGATCGCTAAAGCACCTTGGGTGACGATTAAAACTCACCTGCACCCTGTGTAAGTACCGACTGGATTATGTAATTAATCGGTATTGATCAAAGCAACATATTGTGCTTACCGATAAAGGATTCGGTAGGGGCTTTCGCATTCGCCCCTACTGACTATATATTTTGCTTTTTTTGTCAAATACTTCTACTAGACAGATTTTCTAGGGAAATGAATATCGCCCGTTCTTTTATAAAAGAACAGGAGATTTTATCGGCGGTTTTTATGAGAATGTTCGGGGTTGATTGCCATTATCATTTGAACAATAAACCCCGCCAAATTAACTCATCTCAATTGCCCTTTTCCAAAAAGCATAAGTGTCGCTTCCAATTTTTTGACTATCTTCTGAGTAGATATTATCTAAACATTTGAAAAAAGCTTGAGCGTAATTTTCCAATCCCAGAGTTGTTAAACATTTTAAAATTCTGGCAATCCGAAGGTAATTATGATTCAGAGGCTCAATCCAAGTCCGTTTCCTATCTTGATATTTGTCAGATTTTGTTATTTGAATATTGTTGATATTTCCTTCATTACATTTCAGTCCATAAAACCTGAGCATTATTTTAAATGACTTTTGCAGACGTGTTTTGAGTAGGGCATCTGTCCGAAAAGCTTGAACAACTTCATCATCTAGAACCAGTGCATTAGGATTGTAACCACTTTTATCTTTCAGGGGAAAAAGCCACTGAATGTAGTCATGAATTCGCTCAAGTTTTTCGTAATTCCATGACCAGATATCGTCGATCATCCGTCCTTCTGAATCGGGACGCTGACTAAGATAGAAAGCTACAAGAGCCGGGGATGGTTTAGCAACCAATTCTTTGTCAGATGATTTTGTCATAAGTGTTCCTCTGCAATTAATCGAATGTTAACATCTGGGCAATCAGCTAGATTTGCGCTCATTGTAAGCCGAGAGAGGCTAGAGAAAGATCGAGGGAGCATTCTTAGGACTCGCCGCACATCACCACATAGTAAGGGCAACCACAGGGGGATTGAACCCGAAAAAACGCTATATGTATAAGCTTTGCGTAAGTCCTGATTCTGTTGCTTTCCGACCATTCAGATCCGAGGAGATAACTAGAGTATTTAGCGTTTCTCGTTATGGAACTATCTCGCCTCCCTCACAAAAGCCACAGTCGCCCAGTAGCGCTAAAAACAGTTATTAACAGTTGCATTAGTTAAAATAACCATTGATGATTTCAACTATGCCAATGTAGCTGCTAGCGCTTTAGCGATCGCATGAACTGACACCCGTGCCTAACTACTCAAACCGAGGTGCAAGCTATGAGTCAAGATCCGCTCAACCTAATCCACGACAGGCAGAATCGCGGTTACACCAAGCTGGGGCAAGCTGGATAGCTATCACACCTTTTCCTTTGGGGGTTTGTTTGACCCGAAGCGGATGGGATTTCGCACTCTCAGGGTGATTAACGAAGATAGAGTCGTACCCGGTTCTGGTTTCGGTGCCCACAGCCATCATGACATGGAAATCCTCACCTACGTCTTAGAAGGTGCTATAGAGCATCAAGATAGCTTGAGTAATGGGAAAGTGTGTTTATGCCAAATCTGACCGTGTGGCTGTCTGCTGAGTCACCAGAGGCACTGTGCTAGCGTCTTTTGGGCGGACTCACCACCTTTTTTTTCTTGGGTCAGTTTTTGTCTCCGATTGTTAGCCAACCTGTGAGTCAGCAAAAGGGAATGCTGTAGGGGCGGAGTCTCCCCAGCCATCCGAGGATTCTCGCCAATCCAATTAATCTAAAAAGAGTAGAAAACTATGACACAACCAATTCGCATTCTCCTACAGACAACCATCCCGACAACAGAAGATGACTGGAGCATTTGGCGCTTCTCGTTGTTACGCGACTATCTCGCGTCCCTGACAGATGAAGCGGGGAATCTCCTGTTTGAAGTGACAGAACGCGATCGCGTGTCAGATACAGATGGCAACGACCCGATTTTAAGCACCCTCGACCGCTCAGATTTTGACCAGCTATGGCTATTTGCATTAGATACTGGCGAAGGTCTGACGGAAAAAGATTGTGCAGGAATCAATGCATTTCGCCAACGCGGTGGAGGTATCCTCACCACCCGCGATCATCAAGATATGGGTTGCTCAATGTGCGGTCTGGGTGACATCGGCGCGATCCACTTTTTCAACACCAAAAATCCAGACCCCGACGAATCTCGCTGGTGCATTGACGACCCCTACACAACCTATATTTCCTGGCCTAACTATCATTCTGGACGCAACGGCGACTATCAAAAAATAACGCCCACAGAACCCATTCACGAACTTCTACACAATCCCAATTCACCTTCTGGATTGGTCGAATATTTTCCAACTCATCCCCACGAGGGCGCAATCGGAGTTCCCGCAGGCGCAAAGAATGCTCGTGTTATTGCAATGGGCAAAAGCTTAATTACAGGTCGTCCCTTTAATCTGGCTGTTGTTATCGAACGTGAAAAAGACGCTCGCGGTAACACCCTAGGACGTGCAGTTGCTGCATCAAGTTTTCACCATTTTGTCGATTACAACTGGGACATCGAAAAGGGTTGTCCCAGCTTTGTGGATGAGCCTCCCGGCGATGGCATGAACAAAGAGCCACGCGCCCTAGAAAATATCAAAACTTATGTGCGTAATGTTGCTTTGTGGCTTGCGCCGTAATGCGTGCAGGGAACCGTATTCGTGTTGCTAATTTTGCTCCTGTACGCTCATCTATAGATTCGCACTCTCCCTGTAGAGACGCGATTAATCGCGTCTCTACACTAAGGCGAATACTCGCGCACAACTTAAATAGGATTGCTATAGCAATTACCAGCAGTTAACCAGATTCTGAGCAACTTGCCAAAGAATCGGCTGAGACTTCATTTATAAATCAATCCTGAAGCTTTCACTGAACACTCAATAAAAGCAAAAAAGTCTAGAGTAGAAACAGAGGAATCAGCGGGAGCAGAGGAGATATGATGAAGAAAGCCGCAATTGTCACGGGTGCCAATCGGGGACTGGGGTTTGAAACTTGCCGACAACTGGCAAAGAGAGATATCCAAGTTATTCTTACCAGTCGTGACGAAGCAAAGGGGAAAGCAGCGGTTGAGAAATTGCAAGCTGAAGGCTTGAATGTGGTTGCTCATCCGCTTGATGTCACCAATGCAGAGAGTATTGAGCATCTTGCTCAGTTTATTCGCAATCAGTTTGGGCGATTAGATATTCTGGTGAACAATGCTGGAATTGCTAGAGATCCTTTAGGAGATTCAGAGGGTAGTATATTCAACGCCAAGGTTAGTACCATCTGCGAAACGATGGAGACAAATTTACACGGTCCATTACTACTTTGCCAAGCGTTAATTCCGCTGATGAAACATCACTATGGGCGCGTTGTTAACGTATCATCAGGAGCAGGACAGTTATCCGACATGAAAACTGGATTTCCCGCTTATCGAATGTCCAAAACCGCATTAAATGCCCTCACGCGGGTTTTTGCCAATGAGTTGCAAGGCACCAATATTTTAGTGAATTCTGTGTGTCCTGGCTGGGTGAGAACTGATATGGGTGGCTCAAATGCTACAAGGTCTGTTGAGCAAGGAGTTGAAACAATTGTGTGGCTGGCTACCCTTCCTGATGATGGCCCCACAGGTGGATTTTTCCGCGATCGCCAACCCATCCCTTGGTAAGCACAATAGCATCCTATTTCTGCAAATTGAGCATTTTCTATCTCCCTGGTTCGAGCGTCCAATATTGATGGCTGCATCAACCACTTTAAGGCATTGATTTTGCACCAAAAGTTTTTTAAAAAAATCCAATTAGGTTAGATTATGGCTCATTTAACTCAGCGTCACCCGGAAAATGTTAGTGGCGATTTTTACGTCGATACTACTTGTATTGATTGCGATACTTGTCGCTGGATGACTCCAGAGGTATTTTATCGCACCGATGAGCAGTCAGCAGTTTATCATCAGCCAGAAAATGAGGCTGAAAGATTAAGAGCAATGCAGGCTCTTTTGTCTTGTCCTACCGCTTCGATTGGGACTGTCGAGAAGCCAAAAGACGTTAAAGACGCTCAGCACAGTTTTCCGATTTTAGTGGCTGAAAATGTCTATCATTGCGGCTATCATGCAGAAAATTCCTATGGCGCTGCCAGCTACTTAATTGTGCGACCGGAAGGCAATGTGTTAGTTGATTCTCCCCGTTTTACGCCTCCTCTGGTGAAGCGACTAGAGGAAATGGGGGAGATTCGCTATATGTATTTGACGCACCGAGATGATGTGGCGGATCATCAAAAGTATGCCGAGCATTTTGGGTGTCAGCGCATCCTTCACACCGATGATATCGATGCTGGGACTCGCAATGTGGAAATTCAACTAACTGGCTTAGAACCAGTACAGTTGGAGCCAGATTTGTTAATTATCCCAGTGCCCGGTCATACAAAAGGTCACACTGTTTTACTGTACAAAAATAAATTTCTGTTCGCGGGAGATCATCTCGCTTGGTCGCCAAGTCTAAATCACCTGTTTGCCTTCCCCGATGTCTGTTGGTACTCGTGGCCTGAATTGCTCAAATCAATGCGATCGCTAGCTAATTACTCCTTTGAGTGGGTGCTACCCGGTCACGGACGCCGATACCATGCTGACGCCGAAACGATGCGCCAGCAGATGCAGCAGTGTATCGCCTGGATGGAAGCGCGTTAAGGTCTTTTTGATTTCCCAACCCCTTGAACAAGGGAGCTAAAAGCACACCATGTAAGAAAGATAGCGCTTAAATGCGTAACTTTTGACGCGAAAAGCTGATATCGCAACGGCATTCCCGACGGGGGTGCCGTTTTTTTTACTTGATTTCCTGAAGTTAGTAATTTCGCTTGTCAAAGGTAACGGCTATGTATCCAGAATGACTAGAATCTCATGAGCGACTTCAGCCTGGTAGTTGTCGGACTGTTAACTGCTGGGAAAAACTCAACTTTGCCACTCTCAGCAGCAATGCCTCAGCCATCCGAGCGATCGCGATCGCTCGATGCAACTGAGCCTCAACCCATTTTGCAGCCTGCCGTCACGGTTGAAGTCACGCAGCCAGAATTCTCAACCTCCAATCGCCTGACTTCTCAAACCAGTCGATTGGAGAACCTAACCCCCCGCCCCCTTCCCTACCAGGGAAGGGGGAATATTACTCCCCTCTCCTTGCAGGAGAAGGGTTGGGGGAGAGGTTCGTTGGTGGAAATGAGTTCTACGAATGCCTCCCAAGAGATACCCGCAACAACTCAGCCGAACGATCCTGTGCAACAGACGATCTCCCCAACCCCCCTTAATCAGGGGGGCGGGGGATCTGATAGGTGGCAGCAAAACAGTAAATTGGTATTAGAAGACACGACTGACGGCGATGAATCAGACGATCCAATGGCGCAAATGACATCAGTCGATCAACTGACAGATGTTACTCCCGCAGATTGGAGTTACCAAGCCCTAAAAAACCTGACAGAACGGTATGGAGTCATCTCCGGCTACCCGGATGGCAGCTTTCGCGGCAACCGTGCCCTCAGTCGCTACGAATTTGCCGCCGCCCTGAATGCTGCCCTGGAAGCAATTTTGTCACAACTCCAAGGCATTCCTAAAGATGATTTGGCGACCCTGCAACGGCTTCAACAAGATTATGCCGCCGAACTAGCAGAAGTTAAAGGTCGAGTCGATAACTTAGAAAGTCGCACCGCACAGCTCGAAAATCAGCAATTTTCTACCAATACTCGACTATTTGGGCAAGCAATTTTTGGCTTGCAGGGAAGCAATCAAGTGGATGTAGATTTGTTCCCCAGAGATGGGGTGCCGGAACGTTCTGGTGAGGCTCAGTTGACTCTGGCAAGTAACGTTCAAGTATCTCTGGCAACCTCGTTTACAGGGCAGGATTTACTGCTGACGGGTCTTCAGGGTGGAAATCTCGCCTCTTCTGCACCCTATGTTTTCACGAATATGGGTCGGTTATCGACTGAGTTAGAAACCAACAACGACCTGATTTTGAGCGACCTTTCCTATCGGTTTCCAGTCACGGATAACTTTGGCATTATTGTTGGTGCGGCTGGTGTTAACCCTGCTAATACGTTTCGCGGCATCAATCCTTTGGAAGGTTCGGGA
The DNA here is from genome assembly GCF_042747725.1 of Coleofasciculus sp. H7-2. NCBI lineage: Bacteria > Bacillati > Cyanobacteriota > Cyanophyceae > Coleofasciculales > Coleofasciculaceae > Coleofasciculus > Coleofasciculus sp. H7-2. Next base: position 77,615 of record NZ_JBHZGO010000073.1, on the reverse strand, counting down.
GATGGTTCCATTTCCTTATTAGGTCAGCGCAACCCCATTCTGTCAATTGGCAACGGTACGGGCGGCATTGGATTTGACTGGCAAATTAACAAGCGCCTAAGTTTACAAGCCGTCTATAGTGCTGAACTTCCTAGCTTTACAACTAATAGCAGCCAAGGTGGATTATTCGGTGGTAGAACCAGCGCAGGCGTGCAGTTAACAATTGCACCTACGAATAATCTAGATATCGGGTTGCACTATATCTATTCTCACTCTCCCGATGGTTTGCTGGGTATCGGCACCGGCGACAATCAATTAATCTCGCCCCTGGCACCGATTATTTCGCCATCTACTTCTTTTGCCTTTAATACTCACGCCGTGGGAGCGACTTTGGCTTGGCGCGTTAACCCTAGATTGACTTTGGGAACTTGGGGAGGCTGGACTTCTTCAGATCCGGTGAATCTTTCGGGTTCTGTGGAAACTACAAATTGGATGTTATTTTCTGCGTTTCCTGACTTATTGGGGAGAGGAAATTTGGGGGGGATTTTGTTTGGACAGCCGCCGAAAATTACTTCCAGTACCTTGCCGGATGGCTTCAATCTTCCCAACTTTTTGACCAATTTGAGTGGAACGCCGGGAGGGCGTCGTGACACTGCTTTGCACCTAGAACTGTTTTATCGAGCCAGATTGACGGATAACATTTTCCTGACTCCAGGGGTGTTGGTGGTTTTCAACCCCGACCATAATGCGGCAAATGACACGTTAGTAGTGGGAACGGTGAGAGCAACTTTCCGGTTTTAAGGACAAAAGCTAGTAAAAGCGAAAAAGCTCTGATAAATGAAATAACCCGTTGCGGTTTCGGCAAATTTCCCCAGTATATGTGATTGAGTGAGGCACAAATTGGTGGAAGCTTTGCTTTGCCATCAATGCGATCGCTCTATTTTTTGGCTAACACTGATAGGAAAGAATATTTATGCGATCGCTATCTTCAAAAACTCACCTGAGTTTGAGCTTACTGATTAGCAGTAGTTTAACCGCTACGATCGTTGGCTTGGGAGCGAATGGTGCTTTTGCCCAAGTAACCATTAACAGTACTGGCACAGTCACGGGTACCTTTACCCTTCCCCCCGCTAACCCAAATTTTAACCAAAGCACAACTAGAGTTGACACCAATGCCGCAGGGCAATATTTCCGCAACGGCGTCCTCGTGTACACTGCACCCAATCCTGGCTATGTAGGAACCAAAGCGGATGGCACTCAGTATGTAGACTTTCGCGGCATTCCCGTTGTCTCTACGAATGGAACCATTACCTCTCCGGTTCTGACTAGCGGCAATCTTCAACCCAAAAACCAAACCGGACAAGTAGGAACCACCTTATTTGGAACAATTCAGGATGAATTTGTCGCCAGAGGTTACTGGGAAGGCGTTGTCACCGATCCCAAAACCGGGCAACAGTATCAAGGTGTATTTGAAATTAGGGGTCAAGGGCCTAGATATAGCGCTGCCAATGGAGGCACTAGCCCCACGGTATTTGATTTTGGATCTGAATACAATTTCGGCAATGGTCTGCCCCCCACCGTGCCAAAACCGCTTCCGACCTTTACTATCCCTGCCGGTGGTATGCCGGTGAAATTACAGGTGAAAGTGCCTGCGGATGCCGTCTTGATTACTCCAACACCTTCCCCAACACCTGTCCCTGCCCCTGCACCAGCCCCTGCACCAGCGCCAGCGCCTGCGCCTGCCCCAACACCTGCGCCTGCCCCAACACCTGTCCCAGCACCCACATCTTCCGCAACACCCGCCCCAGCACCCATCAGCAGTGGCGGTAGTCCAGCCAGTGGAGGAACCCCATCCCCATCCGGGACAAATGTGCCTCCCTCACTCTTCAGCCGCAATGACTCTACTGCGGTCAATCATGCGATCTTAGATTCCACGACAGCCGCAACCAGTTGTACGCCCAAGCAAGGCAGCAACTCAACAAGTGTCCCATCTTCTGCCAACGAGCCGACGGCAGGCTGCCCCATTGAGCTGACGACATCTGAGCAACCCGTTGGGCCTCGGAGTCGAGTGCTGCTGCATTAACCGTCCCTACAAAGCGTCAAAACATTATTGACCAAAGCTTCTAGCTAGTACAGACTCATCAACTAGCTAGAAGTTGAGAAGGCGTCACGCGCCACAATTGCTCTAGCCGATTTGCTGGCATCGTCAAATACAAAATATCGCCAGCACTGAGGCAAGTTTCCAAAACATCCCAGCCGTGAATCGTTTGGCAGTTGGTTTCAATATACAAAGGCACAAAGTCGGCATCCATTGCCGATTCTTGAACGCGCTTGCCACAAAACGGATGCCCCGGTGTAATCATGGTGGCTAAGGCAATCCAAAGACTATCGCCAGTTATTCCATTGCCTAAAATTCGTCCTCCTAAAGCCGCTGCTGCGAAGGAAGGTGCGGCTAATTCAGTCGGACTCAGCACGGCATCAAATTCAAACACCTTTTGCGCTTGGGATGCAAACTGGGGGTCTTGATTACGCACTACGACGGCTAACTTCGGTGCAATCCCTTTGGCGCTGAGGGCAATCTCTAAATTCGCCATATCGTCGCTGGTGACAGCTAAGAGGGCGTCTGCCTTGTCAACATTGGCAGCTTTTAGGGTGGCAGATAAACTGGCATCTCCTTGAATTATTGGCACTTTCAAAGCGCGGACAGTGTTGAGAAAGCGATTGTTGGCGTCGCGTTCGATGACAACTACCTCATGTCCGTGGGTATGGAGTTGGTTGACGATTTGAACCCCGATGCCACCGAGTCCGCACACAATGTAGTGATTTCGCGCTGGAACCCTTGCGGCGTCCCAAAATTGTTTGAACCGGGTGCCTAAAACAAAATCGTTGAGGAGAGCATAGCAAATCCCAATTACACCAGCACCGACTAGCATCATCATTGCGGTAAAGATTTTAATGCTGTCGGGTGCGTGTTCTGCGACTTTCTCGTTACCACCGGCACCCGTAATCATGCCAACCGAAAAATAAAGGGAGTCAACTACAGAAATTTTTGCATCGACACAAACATAAGTGAGCGTGGCAATAAAAACTGTGATCAGGAGGACAAGGGTAACAACCGCTATCGGTTGACCGTGTTGCTGAAACTGTCGTAGGTTGGTAAAGACTTTGAGCAGTTTTGGAAGTGCGGGTTTGCGGGAGGTGCGGACGCTGGGTTGGGTGCCAACAATTAAGCGATCGCCTATTTGCAACTTTTGCCCATACACTACGGCAGAAATCAGATCCATCTGACTGTCTACCGGCAAATAGTAAATCAGCATCCGAGAACGGTCATCCCACAAGTCACTTAACTTGCAACCGATCCAAGGATGCGTTTCATCGATATATTCTTCGTGGATGGGCCAAGTTTGGTTAAACAGCCGCAACTGCCCAATCGCTTGACTTCCCAAGGCGGCAAAGGCAAACACGGGTGCTGCTAGGGCAGCAACGCTCATGGTGACGTGATCTGCAAGCGTCTGGTTGAGGCGATCGCCCAAGCTAGTATTAAACAACCGATTGATAATCCGAATCCGAGGATTGAGAATTCGTGCTTGGGTGAGAATCGCTAAGTTCAGCGCCTCGTCTTCCCCAGCCAGCACTAACGTTTGGGCTTCCTGAATCCCCGCTGCTTTCAGGGTAGAAGCTGCCCGTAATTCTCCTATTACGACATCATAATCTTCATCAGGAATCGATTCGGCGTGGATGCCAATCACGCTCGCTCCCTGCTGTCTTAGCAAGCAAAATATTTTATACCCAGTCAGACCCAAGCCGCAGACAATAATTTTGGGTTTCATCCCGCCTAATCACTGCCTAAATATTCGTGCAATTGAATATTCTTACTGAGTTCTGCTCAAAGGACTGTAGCTGAATACACCGCTAAGGCATTGCTTGCCTTCAGGCGATCGCGACAAGCAATGCGCTGAGTACACCACGCAGGCGATCGCGCTTTGAAATCCTTTAGATTTTGCACCAGTTACAATAATCCGCCAAAAAATCTATTTCTTGGCGGGTTTTGAGGCTAATTGAGAATGATGCAAGATGTCAAACTCACTTCTTTTTTGCGCTGTTGCGCGTGCGGGATTGCTTGGTGCTGCGTGTCTTTTTCTGCTTTTCCTTGGGAACTTTAGAGCTTGTGGCTTTGCTTGCACCAGCCTCAGCTGCTAAAGAATCTAGTAGTCCACCGAACATTCCAAAAGATTCAGAGTTTTGAGCCGCAATTTTAGGGGCAATGTTGGCATTATAGAACTGCTGGAATTTTTCTAATCCTTCTGGAGTCGTCATATCAAAGCCTGCTTGTTGACCCATCGCAAAGAATGACTTTGCCAGACCAAATCTGGAGGAGTCATTCATGATGTTCTTGAATTTGGGTTGAATTTGGCGCAGATAGGTCAAGATTGAGCCTGCATTGCTGAGTTTAAATTCGCGCTTCAGAAATTGCCAAAACGCCATTAGTTCTGGAATTGCATCATCAGCTTCTTCCGGGGAGAGGAGGGAAACTTTTCTGGGGAACAGACCTTCTACAACGGTTTTGACATCATTCTTGGTCATCTTGGGCAGGGTGAAGCTTTCGTAGCAGTAGCCGTAGTAAATAAGTTGTGCTATCCAAGCTCCCATTTCTGGGTTAGTTTCAAGATAGGTCTGCCCTTCGGGAGAATTAGCAAACAGGTTGATTAGGGTATCCTGGTAATCATCCAGAATTGGCTCTGCTGCGTCGTAGTCGAGATCGTCAAGTTGATGGATATCAAAGGGTGTATCTTCCATATTCAGATGTTGAGTTATTGAAGTTAAATTTACTCTACAGCCTGGGTGTATGAGTCGAAAATCCGTTTCAAATTAATTCTAAAAAAATATGTTAGCTCAATGACTTACCACGTAATTTATGACGGCAACTGCAATCTCTGCGTCACCCTCGTGCAACTGCTGGAAGGTTTAGATAAGGGGCAGATGTTTCAGTACATCCCGATGCAAGATCCAGAAGCCCTCAACCACTTTGGAATTACATCCCAAGATTGTGAAATGGGGATGATTTTGATTGATGCCGATACGCCTGGGAGACGGTGGCAGGGAAGTGATGCGGCAGAAGAAATTGGGCGATTGTTGCCAATGGGCAGCGTATTTGTGGATGCATATCGAACTTTACCGGGAGTGAAGTGGATGGGCGATCGCACTTACGAACAAATCCGCGATAACCGTTACACCATCTTTGGCAAGCGTTCTTCTACTTATCAATCTAGTTACCCAGTTAGTTTTTGTTCCACAGGATGTGTGACGGAGTAAGAAACCACAAAAACATTAGGTGGAAAAGTAGGGGCGAAGCATTCGGGCATTAAATTACTGCTGTGAAAAGATAATTTATCTATCCGAATGCTTCTCCCATACAGAATTGGGATGCTCGCTTCAAAGTTTTCCTTCTCCAGGTAGACGCTAAGCAGTAGTTTTCGCTTTTAAAATAATTGTTAGCAGTTGCTGTCCCATTGCGACAAGTCGCCGATTAAAAGCTGGTGACGTGGCTTTACAATTGCTGCCTTGGGGCGGTCATTTAAAAACAGTGGGAAAAACTTTATCAACAGGACTTACGCAAAGCTTATACATATAGCCTTTTGTAGAGGCAATCCCCAGGGGGTTGCGGTGGCAGATGTGGTGATATTTGCGTAAGTCCAGATCGAGTTATATCGGGGGGTTATCTACTGCTGTAGCGACTAGCTGCGAGTAGATGCGAGGAGATTTTGGCGATGAACAATAGATTTACGAATAACCGGGTTGCCGATAGAAAGCAAGTCATAACGAAGAGATTTTCCCAAGGGTTGTGGAACAGTGGCGGCGCGATCGCAGCTTCGCTGCTTGTCATGCTTGTTCCTGCTTGCGTAACTGTCGAGAAAGAAGCGGCTGCCCCTGAACCTACCACAGCCGTTGAAAAAGTTGCTCAAAACACGGATCAACTGATCGGTCAGACTGTGACGGTAAGTGGCAAAGTTGAAGAAATTGTTGGTCCCAAAGCGTTTCGGTTAGAAGACGAAAAAATATTCAGTGGCGAAAAAGTGTTGGTTTTGAATGCAGTTCCTGCCGCAGTTCCTATCACTGAAGGCAAGAATGTTACGGTGACAGGGCAAGTTCGTAAGTTCGTCCTGGCTGATTTTGAGAAAGATTATAACTTCACCAACGATTTGAATGTCAAGAAGAAAATGGAAGCCGAATTTGAAGGCAAGCCGGTAATTATTGCTCAGACAACCCAAGTCGTCGAGTAATTAGCTAAAATTTCTCTCTTCCCGTATCCCCCGCTTTTGCGAGGGAAGATCGGGAATAAATTTTTATTCAGGACGGTTGGGATGGGGTTTCCAAAGACTTGGCAACGGGTATCACCTAATTCGGTTTAAGCGATTTCTTCGCTGTTGAACAGTTCAAATATTTGCCGACAAAAGTGCTTCAGCTTTTCCCTCACTTCAGCCGCTGGCTGTGATTCCCCTACAAACTGCCACTCTTCAACGGTCGATAGAAGCCACTGTTTGCCTTTATGGTCAAAACCCGCTGCTTCGACACCGATAGCGCGGCGAATACCTGTCACGGGGTCTTCGTAAAACCGAATCTGCACCAAGATGCTGCGGCTTTGAAATAAGCGACTTCTGCCAGGAAAATGGAAGCCGATATCAATTGAATCGGGATCGACTAACTCTCTAGTATCCGGGTCATTTGCCCAAGGTTTTAAATCTGCCTTTGCATCAGAAAACTCAGATTTGAAGAGATTGACAATAGCAGCAATCTTACTAGCGACTTGTATGTTTGTGGCCTGTTCAGCTGCATTCACTTCGTTTGGGTTCCCCTAAACTTGCGCTTTTTCAGTTGTTTTGGCGTTTAAATATAACAGGATGTTCTCCACTTCGCAACTTGGTTGAGCATCCTTTTTTAAGTTTATTCGGTGACGCGATAAGAATGGTAAAGCTGGATACTATACAATTGTCTTTTTTTAAGGTATACTTAGAGAATGGAAATCTGTCCATTTTTCAAAGTTTCGCTCAGATTTTCATTATAAAGAATGAGCATTGAAAATAAATTTAAACTAATAATAACTATACCATAAAAAAATGCCAAGTTATCAAAAAATCATTTAACTTTTAATATTTCAGCAGCGGAATCTTAGATGCAATTTTAACCAGAATAGTAAAATTAAAAGTTGACTTGGTTTGCCGGAGATTCCCGCTTTTGCGGTAAGCTCTTTCCAACCGGGAGATGTGCAGGCAAAGATAGTGTCAACCAATGAGCAATTAATCAAAATCGGTTCCTTGGAATGGTTTTACCGAGAAGAGAATCCGATTGGTAGGACTGATAAACTGCCAGTTTTGCTGCTGCACGGGTTGCCGTCGCAGAGTTACAGCTGGAGTGCGGTAATGCCCGCATTAGCAGAGAAAGGGTATAGAGCGATCGCGCCTGACTGGATTGGTTTTGGCTTCTCGGCGAAACCAGACCGACGAGACTTTGCTTATACACCCGATACCTTCATTAACGCGCTAGCAGAATTCATCCAACACCTGGAAATCGAGCGATTCTATCTGGTAGTTCAGGGATTTTTGGGGTCTGTGGGACTTCAGTATGCGCTGCGTCATCCAGACCAAATCGAGCGCTTGGTTATCCTCAATACACCTGTGTCAACGACTGCCAAGCTGCCTTGGAAGATTCAACAACTGGGTCTGCCTTTTGTCGGCGATATGATAACGCAAGACCCGCTGTTAGTGGACAGAACCTTAGAAGGTGGTAGCCGTTACGTGATCTCAGAGAAGGATTTAGACATTTACCGCCGTCCCTACCTCAAAAGTTCGGATGCGGGGCGAAGTCTCCTATTTACCGTGCGGAATCTCCAACTTCAGCAGTCTATGGCAGAAATAGAATCCGGTTTTCGTAGCTGGACGCAGCCAACTTTAATTGCCTGGGGGATGAAAGACCCTTGGCTTCCCTTCACTCAAGCGCAACAGCTGGCTAGTTCCATCCAGAAGGCAGAAATCATGAAGATGGAAGAAGTCGGGCATTATCCTCAAGACCATTGGTCGGACAAGGTCAGCGATGCGATTCAAGGCTTTCTGCGTCGTCAGGCAATTGGGTAATGGGTAATATCATCTCTTTTTCTCTTTCCTTCTCGCGCTTTCCCCATTTTTCTCTAAAATGACAGGGGAAATTTGATTCATGGTTTCAAAAAAAAGGATGATGGCACGTTATCGGTCTATTTTGGGTTTAATTTTGGCAGTGGTAGCGACATTTACGATTAGTTGCGGTAGTGGGACTGCAGCAACAAAATCGGCTCCTAGCTACACGGCGGCTCAGATTGAGGAGATTGGGCGATCGCTTCCGGCAATTCAAGAACAGCGCGATCGCATCAATCAATTGCAAACCATAATCCAACAACGGCAGTGGGTAGATGTGGGTACATTTATGCACGGACCAATGGGAGATTTGCGACGGAATATGAACCGTGTGGTTGACAACTTGGCTCCCCAGGACAAACAAGCAGCGCGTGAAGCAGCAAAAGATTTATTCAACGATCTGGTCAGGATCGATCAGGCTGCTAAAGACGCGGATTATCAGCAAGCGGTGACTAACTTCCGCTCTGTATTGCAAGAGTTCGACGCCTTCTTGAACTTGATTCCGAAGGCATAGCCAATTGGGTAATGGGTAATTGGGAAAAAAGTCATTAGTCCTTGGTCATTTGTCATTAGTTCGTTGCTACTGGCTAAGAATTCAGGACTAATCATAATTACCGATTACCCATTACCGATGACCATTTCTCATGCGCTCTGTGATGAGTCAGGTTGTAATTATTGGATGCGGTGTTGTTGGGGCGGCGATCGCTTATGAACTCAGTCTAATTCCAGGGCTAACGATTACAGTCTTGGACAAGCAACCACCCGCACAAGCCGCCACTGGCGCTGCATTGGGCGTCTTAATGGGCGTCATCAGTCACAAAATCAAGGGCAATGCCTGGAAAATGCGGCAGACTAGCATCCAGCGCTATGAAACCCTAATTCCAGAGCTAGAAGCGCTTTTAGAGCGTCAGATCCCCTTCAACCGGCAGGGAATTCTTATGCTCTGCTTTGCTGGTGAAGATTTATCTCGTTGGGAAAAACTGGTAGAAATTCGCCAATCTCAAGGCTGGCATCTAGAAATTTGGGACGCCGCCCAACTTAAGTCTCGCTGTCCTCAGTTGAGTCATGAGACGATCGGCGCTATCTATTCTCCCCAAGATCGGCAACTCGACCCGGTTGCTCTGACTTTAGCTTTAGTTGATGCTGCCCAACGCAACGGCGTTACCTTCAAATTTGGCGTTACCGTCTTAGAAGATGAAGCAACAAATTCGGGCATTCGCCACATTCAAACAACAGCGGGGCAAATTGATGTTGATTGGTTAATTGTGGCAGCTGGGCTGGGTTCCACCCCACTCACAGCATCTTTAAAACAACCGATTGATATTCGCCCGGTATTGGGACAAGCGTTGCACTTGCGGCTAGCGCAGCCAATGGGGCGTGCAGATTTCCAGCCGACAATTACGGGCAATGATGTCCACATTGTGCCCGTAACTGACACAGAATACTGGGTCGGCGCGACGGTGGAGTTTCCCAGCAATGGGGATGAGATAGTGGCAGATGCCGCCCATCTGGATGCAGTCATGGCGCAAGCGATCGCGTTTTGTCCAAGCCTAGAGGAAGCCACAATCCTTAAAACTTGGTCGGGATTGCGTCCCCGCCCCGAAGGACGCCCCGCCCCCGTTATCGGTCTTCTGCCCGGTTACAGCAATGTTCTCCTCGCCACAGGTCATTATCGCAACGGCGTTTTACTTGCACCCGCCACCGCCCAAGCGATTCGGGAACTGATTGCGCGATCGCTCAATCAAGATAAATAATCGTTAATTTTTTTATTTAAATGCTTATTTTACTTAAAATAATTAAATTATTTTTAGTTAAGGTAGGTTGGGTTGAGGAACGAAACCCAACAAAACATAGCAATTGTTGGGTTTCGTTCCTCAACCCAACCTACAATTATTGTTAACTGAACCGTAACGATCCCACCCTTTAGGATGCAGGCTTTTTACAAACATTGAGATATATCCGTCAAGAGGAAGCTTATAGAGGAATCGAGGGGCGATCGCCTGCTTGAAAGCGTTGCCAAGATGTTTTCAAAGCTGAAGGAGCGGGATAATTAGTGTCATAAACAACAATTACATTCGTCAGGTTCCGTCCTGCGGGAAGCAAAATTCTTCCATTATGGGCTAAAGCTTCTGAAGCACCTCCATCCAAATTCATTGCTTCAATACAGCCAATCGCTTTCATAATGTTGGCTTCTTGTTGCAAAGATAGACTAGCGAGAAAAGAAATTAAAAATAATTGTTTTCGATTCGCTGGAAACCCAATCGCAGTGCGATATCCTACACCGAGAACATGAGGATCTGCGAAGCCTTCTAATTGCGGCGAGATAGAAATTTTTCCTTGTTTAATAAGTCTTGGCCCGCAAGTAATTGAAAACCAGTGTTGATCCCAATTCGGCTGTCCTTCGGTTCGTGCGGTAATCATTTCTAATTGATTACCTGCTTTAATCCCCAAGGTAGTACCATAGTTTTCCCAGCGGCTGTATTTAAGAAATCTGCCAGCAGCCACCATGTTACCCATCACCCACTTCTTGTTACTTTTGTCAAAAAAGGTGCCATTGGCTACCACAGCAGCCTTCTGACGCGCTACCAGCTTAGCAAAAGGTTCATCGCCGTTGCTCACCGTTGGCCCGTTGGCATAAGTCGCATTATTTGCTAATCCCAGAGTGATGAAAGTTTCGGGGTCGGAGAGGTCAATTGTGGTTTGATAAAAAGACACCCCAGCCACTGTTTTTTGGGTAACTTGTACGGGTTTTCCTTTGACAACAGCGGGACTCTTCACTTTGGGTTTAGAAGACGGCTGAGGTGGTTTAGGAGTGGCGCGGGTTTGCGGCGTTGGCGTCGGTAAAGACTCAGGAATGGTGCTGGTTTGTGGTGTTGGCGAAGGCAAAGGCTGAGGAGAGACGCTGCTTATCGGTGTTGGCGTACTACTGGGTAAAGGTTTTTGAGCGACCCTGTTTTGAGACTCCCATAAAGCGATCGCTTTTTCCCATAATTGACGAACAAGATTGGCAAAATTGGAGCGGTTTTGGGGAATTGAGAAGAATTCGGTTAATATTTGAGCAAGTGCTAGACCTACTAGAAATAGAAAAGTACGCCGCAGCATTTTACGGCAGCCATTGGGTTGTTTTCGATCTGGCATACTTCGCTTATTTCTCGTCTAGCTACTGAATATTGAGCGATAAGAGTAGAGCGATCGCGTCCATAAACAAGAGCGACTCTACTAAGTTTTAGCAGAAGCAACGATTGTCAAAAATTCCTGAAAAATACCTCCACTCCTAGCCCCGTAAACCATTCAAGCTATTCGAGAGGCGATTGTAGAGTTAAGAAGGTATCGGGGATGATCAAAATGCGTTTGAGTTCGGCTTCCTCAATGCGCTTAACCGCTTGTTTCACGCTAACCCACTGTCGCTTTCTAACGCTAGCTTCGGGCCAAACTTCCAGCACTGTTTCTACCTGCATCAAAAATACTTCAACCCGGCAGGTGCCCCCCCATTTTTGATACTCGTAAGTCCCCACCGAAGTCGGCAGCACCTGACCGACTATCCCCGCCTCTTCCCAGGCTTCCTTGGCTGCCGAAGCTTGTGGAGTCATAAACGGCTCAATCATTCCTTTAGGAATCACCCAGCGTTTGCCTGTCGAGGAAGTGATCAACAAAACTTCGATTTTTCCGTCTTTGATGCGATAGGGGATGATTGCTGATAACGCTGGGCTGATTTTAGATTCATGGAACTTATATTTTTTGGTGATGTTTGATAGGGGGTTGCTCCTTGGATTTGCTCTTCAAATCGGACAGATAAAGACTGATGATTGGGTGAGATAGCAATCGATTCGAGTAGAGCGATCGCGATCGCTCATCCGCGCCGTTACGCAAACACTTCCCGCACCAGCACCCGCACCAAGAAAGCCCACCGATCCGCAACTTCCTCAATAATTTTAGTCGTTGGCTTCCCAGCCCCATGTCCCGCTTTAGTCTCAATTCTAATTAATACGGGTGCAACACCCGCATGAGCTGCTTGCAAAGCGGCAGCAAACTTGAAACTGTGGGCAGGCACCACCCGATCGTCATGATCCGCTGTTGTAATCATCGTGGCTGGATAAGATGTCCCAGGTTTGAGATTGTGCAGCGGCGAATAGGCATAAAGCGCTTTGAACTCCTCCGGGTTTTCCGGAGAACCATAATCGGAAGTCCAAGCCCAGCCAATCGTGAATTTATGGAAGCGCAGCATATCCATAACTCCCACCGCTGGCAGCGCCGCACCGAATAAATCCGGGCGCTGAGTCATACACGCACCCACCAACAATCCCCCATTACTGCCGCCGCCGATAGCAAGTTTTGCTGGGGTTGTGTAGCCGTTGGCAATCAGCCACTCCGCCGCCGCCATGAAATCATCAAAGACATTTTGCTTATTCAGCTTCGTTCCTGCCTGGTGCCACTCCTCACCGTACTCGCCGCCGCCGCGCAAATTGGGGACGGCATAGACGCCACCCATCTCCATCCACACCAGACTGCCAACCGAGAAACTAGGCGTCAGGGAGACGTTAAAACCACCGTAGCCATAGAGATAAGTGGGGTTAGTTCCATCTAGTTGCAGCCCTTTTTTGTAGGTGATAAACATGGGCAGATGGGTGCCATCTTTGCTGCGATAAAATATCTGCTTTGTCTTATAATCGGCGGGGTTGAAATCAACTTTCGGCTGACGAAAAATTGTACTTTCACCACTGACCATGTCGTAGCGGTAAATAGTGGCAGGTGTCGTGAAACTGGTGAAGCTGTAGAAGGTTTCCGTGTCATAGCGCTTACCACCAAAACCTCCAGCCGAACCAATTCCCGGTAACTCGACTTCCCGCACAAAGGAACCGTTTAGCTCAAAGATTTTAATCTGAGTCCGGGCGTCTTTTAGATATTCAGTCACAAACTGATTATTGAGGATGCCCACGCCTTCGAGGACTTCTTCTGTCTGTGGGATGATTTCTTGCCATCCCTCCTTACTTACTGGAGACGAGGAGAGATTGCAGGTATCAATTGCGATCGCGCGTCCGCGAGGCGCATCTAAGTCAGTGCGAAACCAGAAGATTGAGCCATCATTGTCGATAAAACTATAGCTAGCCTCAAACTCGCTAATTAGTTCAATCACGGACGCCTCAGGATTTGTCAAATCCTGATAAAAGACCAAATTCTTAGGATCGCTTCCTCGCCACACGCTGATAATTAGGTAATGTCCATCCTCGGTGACGCCACCGCTGAAACCCCATTCTTTTTGGTCGGGGCGATGATAGATTAGGACATCCTCAGATTGTGGCTTACCTAGTTGGTGGTAAAAGAGTTTTTGACAGTAATTAATGTCTTCTAATTTGGTTGTTTCGTTCGGTTCATCGTAGCGGCTATAGAAAAAACCTTGGTTGTCTTTAGTCCAAGAGGCGCTAGAGAATTTAATCCACTTGAGATGATCCGAAAGGTCTTCGCCTGTCTCAACATCGCGTACCTTCCATTCTTGCCAGTCTGAACCAGAAGTGGATAAACCATACGCCATCAAATTCCCATCTTCGCTGATAGCAATACCCGACAGAGCAATGGTGCCATCTTCTGAAAGTTTATTGGGATCTAGCAAAACTTTTGGTTCGGCATCCAGGGACGTTAATGTATAGAGAACGCTCTGGTTTTGCAAGCCGTCGTTTTTGAAATAGAAATAGCGAAGTGCGCGATCGCCTTCTTTAAACGGAAGGCTGTATTTTTCATAGTCCCACAGTTGGGTTAAGCGTTGCTTAATTTGTTCCCGAACCGGAATTTCATTTAAATAGCTAAAAGTAACTTGATTTTGAGCCTCAACCCAAGTCTTGGTTTCATCCGAGTCCGGATCTTCTAGCCAACGGTAAGGATCGGATACCTTTGTCCCGTGATAGTCATCAACTCGATCGACTTTTTGGCTAGTTGGATAAGTGAGAGGTTTATCTGGATACTGCATAGGGTTGGACTCTTGGCAACACTGTCCAGTCTAGCGCCAGATTTGGTTGAGAAGAGGGCGATCGCTTCCTTCAAGAGTCCAGTTTGCAGGGGCAATTCTTTGAGACACCCAGTTTCTGGCAAAAAACTAAAGATCGAATTACATAAGTGCCAAATTGTGAGAGATATGTTTCCAGTAGATAATCGCCGCGCCTTCCCCAATCAACCTTGATGCGTCTCCAAAGAATTGGTCTATTTTTTCTCCCCTGGTTCGCCTTCGGTGTCTCAACCCCTTGCCTGTCTATTTTCCCGCAATATTGGCTACACAATCATGCGATCGCGCAAACTCCCAACAACCAGAAATTAGACCAAAATCCCGCCGCTAACCCTACTGCGTCAGGCAACTTTATTGATTACATCGCCCAATCAGCTCAACTGACTGGGCATTCTGGGAGTGTCAACAGCGCCAGTTTTAGCCCCGATGGCAAGCGGATTGTCACCGCCGGAACTGACGGCACCGCGCGGGTGTAGGATACCTCTGGCAATTCTGTACTGAGACAACTTTCTTCACATAACTACCCAGTTCTGCACTCTCGATTGTTCTTTGATATCTGGTTTACCTTTGTCTTAGATAAAAGTTTGACGAGCATGAGAGACCTGTTTTATCGGCTGAATCATGCGGGGATTCCAGTTGACATCTCTACCTTTTCTAAAGCCTGTAAAACTCGACAAGACCAGCATTTTTATCGCAGTTGAATTAATTGAGTGACTTAAGCGACGTAACCCAGCGACAGCGCTTCTGGTTAATGCCAATTGATTCAACGATTATTCCGCTGACAAGCAAGTTGTTTTGGCAGCAGGCATATCACCAAGTTAAGTTGATGAATGGCATCAATCTAACCCAAGGCAATTCAAGTGCATATCTGATTCATTTTGGGCAAGGACACGATGCACGCTTTGCTCTGATTCTATGTAGGGGCGATCGCCTTCACCACATCCACCGCGCGATCGCGCTTTGGCTGTTTTATACTGCTCAAGCAAGAAGCATCCCGTAGGATAAAAGATATCCACCTGCGACGGAATGACTATCTGTGGCTAAGTCTGAAGAATTGCATCCAGAGACAGCGGTAAGCGAAGCCATGCCGAAGGCTATCGCGCTTGCCCGTACTCCCCTGTATCAACTTGCCCTCGAACAAAAAGCCCGATTGACTGCCTTTTCCGGCTGGGAAATGCCCGTACAATACACCAGCATTGGACAAGAACACCAGGCAGTCCGCACCACAGCGGGAATGTTCGACATCTCCCACATGGGGAAATTTACCTTCAAGGGGAAACAGCTGATTTCGCACTTACAGCCTCTAGTTCCCTCAGATTTGAGCTGCCTGAAAGCCGGTGAATCTCAGTATACCGTCCTGCTGAATTCTCAAGGCGGCATTTTGGACGATATTATCTTCTATTATCAAGGCGAAGATGCAGACGGCGAACAGCGGGGAGCGATGATTGTCAACGCCGCCACTCGATCCAGAGACAAAGCATGGCTATTTGCCCAACTGGAATCTACTCAAATTGACTTCGAGGATCTCTCCCAGGCAAAAGTTTTGATTGCCGTTCAGGGGCCGCAAGCACTGGCATATCTTCAGCAATTTGTCAAACAAGACTTGACGCCGATCAAGGCATTTGGACATTTGGAAGCAACCGTCTTGAGTGAACCAGCTTTCATCGCCCGGACTGGATACACCGGAGAGGATGGATTTGAAGTAATGGTAGACCCAGAAGTGGGGGTAGAATTGTGGCGCAGTCTCGCCACTGCTGGTGTCGTACCCTGCGGACTCGGTGCCAGAGACACCCTGCGCCTAGAAGCGGCAATGTGCCTCTACGGGCAAGATATGGACGAAAGCACCACCCCTTTAGAAGCTGGATTGGGTTGGCTGGTTCATCTGGATACCAAAGACGATTTTATCGGGCGTCCAGTCTTGGAAAAACAGAAGGCAAATGGCGTAGAACGACGCTTAGTAGGGTTGCAAATGCAGGGGCGTTATATTGCGCGTCATGGCTACCCAGTGCTAGCTAAAGGTGAAGCCGTGGGCGTCGTTACCAGTGGCACCTTGGCTCCTACTGTAGGGCAACCGATTGCTCTGGCTTATGTTCCTCCGAATCTGGCTCAGATTGGTCAGGAATTGGAGGTAGAAATTCGGGGCAAAGCTTATCCAGCAGTTGTGGTTAAAAAACCTTTTTATCGCTCCCCCAGTCGTCTTCCTAGCAAGTAGCGATCGCTCCTTCAGTCAAGCCTATCTATGCAGGCTTTTGCCTAGCCCCAGGCTTCAGCCTGTGGGCAGATTGCTCTGAAACTGCTCCACCAACTGGGCAAACTCCCGCAGGGCTTTCTCAGACTGCTGTGCCGCAATCCAGCTAAAGTCATTGTGACCTGCCCCATCCACCCACAAAAAGCGCTTCGGTTCGTTGGCAGCAGCAAAAAGTTGCTCCCCATGCCAAAAGGGAATCACTTCATCCGCCCTTCCGTGCATTACCAAGACTGGGCAACGCACCTGTTTAATCTTGTCGAGATTGCGGAACTTATCAAACGGCACAATCGGGATGCGCGTCAGCACTCGAAACGCCGTAATAAACGCACTTTCCACAATTAAACCCGCCAGCGGTTGACGAGAAGCCAAATCCACTGCTGGCCCACTTCCCACCGAACGCCCATAGGCAATAATTTGATTCGGTGGCACACCCAGCTGCTGAGTCAGATAAGTATAGGCAGCGTCAATATCCCGATAAGAATTGCCCTCGGTAGGCGTTCCCTGACTGGTTCCATAACCGCGATAATCGTAGGCGAAGACAGCAAAGCCCAAGTTCCGCAAACCTTGACGCACCGACAGCACATCTAATAAGTCTTCAGCGTTACCGTGACTGTATAAAATTGTGTAAGTGGCATTGGGATTAGGCAGATAAGCTGCCGAGATTTGCACGCCATCCGCTGTGGTTAGCTTAAGAATCTCGCTACTATCCTGATAACTGGACGGCTGGGGCAAAAAAATCATCCTATCGGAAAAGAAATAGGCATAGAAGCAAAGAAAAGCGTAGATGAAGATTGCGGAGCGCATAAGTCTTTTAACAGAAAATTCACCAAAAAGCAGGCGTTTTAGCTTTTTTTTATCCATAATATTTCTGATATTCGGGTTTGAAGCTGTAAACTTAATGGCTGGTAAAAGTTATTTAAGCGCGTATTTGAGGAAGGAAGTGCAATGGCTCTGGAATATCCTGAAGACCTAAAATATCTGGACTCTCACGAGTATGTGCGACTGGAGGGTGAGATTGCCACAATTGGCATCAGCGCCTTTGCCATCGATCAGCTGGGCGATATTGTATTTCTGGATTTGCCAGAAATCGGCGACGCCCTATCAAAGGGAGAGAGTTTTGGGACAATTGAATCGGTGAAAGCCGTTGAAGATATGTATGCCCCGGTCAGCGGGACAGTTATAGAACGCAATACTGCCATCTTGGAAGCTCCGGAAAATGTGGCGGAAGATCCTTACGGCGAAGGATGGTTTTTGAAACTTCGGATTAACGACCCTGATGAGCTGGATGAGGCTTTATCGGCGGATGAGTATCGATCGCAGGTGGAAGGAGAGTAGATTTTGAATTTTGGATTTTAGATTTTGCGGAGGTCGGAGTTTCTCCGCCTCCGACAATGGGGGATTTGCCTTTCTAGGGAAGCGGGCTTTCTTCAATTGGCAATTCCTTCCAAAATCTAAAATCTAAAATTGCGGTAACTTCGAGACGCGGCAAATCGGTGTTTTTACAGCTCCTGACCCCGGAAAATTGTTGCAAAATATGAAATAGTCGCGTCTGGAGAGCAACCTGTGGTAATTTCCATCCCTCATACCGAGTCTAGCCGTCAACATCTGCTAGGAGAAATGGGATCGATTTCTTTTGTACAGAGGCATATCGGCCCTAGCCCGGATGAAGTCCAGCAAATGCTTGAGGTAGTGGGGATACCGACCCTAGATGCCCTCATCGACCAAACGGTTCCGCAGGCAATTCGGCGATCGCGTTTTCCCAATGGGGCAACTCCGAAAACCGATTCGCTTCAGCTTCCCGCAGCTCAGAGTGAGTCCGCAGCGCTGAGTCGATTGAAAGCGATCGCCTCCAAAAATCAGGTGTTTCGCTCATTGATTGGCATGGGTTATTCCGACTGCATTACCCCGCCGGTCATTCAACGTAATATTTTAGAAAACCCCGGCTGGTATACCGCCTACACTCCCTATCAGCCAGAAATTGCCCAAGGGCGACTAGAGGCGCTGCTGAATTTTCAGACAACGATCATTGACTTGACAGGGCTGGAAATTGCTAATGCTTCCTTACTCGATGAAGCAACCGCAGCCGCAGAAGCAATGACAATGAGTTATAGCCTCTGTAAAACCAAAGCCAACGCCTTTTTTGTCTCCAGCGCCTGCCATCCCCAAACTATCGAAGTATTGCAAACACGGGCGAGACCGCTTGGCATTGAGATTATTGTCGGCGTTCATCAGAACTTTGATTTTGAGCAAGCAATCTTTGGGGCAATCCTGCAATACCCCGCCACTGATGGCACGATTTACGATTATCGGGGTTTTGTAGAAAAAGCTCATGCAGCGGGTGCTTTAGTCACGGTGGCAGCAGATCCCTTGAGCCTAACGCTGCTAACACCACCGGGAGAATTTGGGGCAGATATTGCGGTAGGAAGCACTCAGCGCTTTGGAATCCCCCTCGGATACGGGGGACCTCATGCAGCCTACTTTGCCACCAAAGAAGAGTATAAGCGGCAGGTTCCGGGGCGGATTGTCGGAGTCTCTAAAGATGCCCACGGCAAGCCAGCGCTGCGTTTAGCTTTGCAAACCCGCGAACAGCATATCCGCCGCGATAAAGCGACCAGTAATATCTGTACAGCCCAAGTTCTCCTAGCGGTGATGGCGAGTATGTATGCTGTCTACCACGGGTCAGCCGGACTGAAAAAAATTGCCCAGAATATCCATAAGCTGACGGTAATTCTGGCGTCAGGATTGAAGCGGCTGGGATACAGCATCGGTGCAGAACAATTTTTTGATACTTTGCGGGTAGAATTGGGCGATCGCGCTCTTGAAGATATTCTCGCAGCTGCCCAAGCTCGTCAGATTAACTTGCGGATTCTGGATGCAAATGCTGTCGGCATCAGCTTGGACGAAACCACGACCTTACAGGACTTGCAAGACCTATTTGAAATTTTCGCAGGTTTAGGGGCGCAAGACTTTGTACCGTTTACGGTGGAATTGGCGAGTCAGGTGACAACTGATTTTGACGCACCTTTTGCCCGTACTAGCAGCTATTTAACTCATCCCGTCTTTAACCGCTATCACTCGGAAACTGAGTTATTGCGCTACTTGCACCGTCTAGAGGCTAAGGATTTGTCGCTGACAACATCGATGATTCCCTTAGGTTCATGCACGATGAAGTTGAATGCGACGGCGGAAATGATCCCGGTAACATGGGCGGAATTTGGCAAAATTCATCCTTTTGCCCCCCATTCGCAAACGCGGGGGTATCAAATTCTGTTCCAGCAGCTTGAGGCGTGGTTAGCTGAAATCACTGGTTTTACGGGCATTTCTCTGCAACCCAATGCCGGATCTCAAGGCGAATATGCGGGACTACTGGTGATTCGTCAGTATCACGAAAGTCGCGGGGAAGAACATCGGAATGTCTGTCTGATTCCGCAATCTGCCCACGGGACAAATCCTGCCAGTGCGGTAATGTGTGGGATGAAAGTGGTAGCGATCGCTTGCGACGATCGAGGCAATATTGATGTAGACGATCTCAAAGCGAAAGCCGAGAAGCATCGCCACGAACTCGCCGCCTTGATGGTGACATATCCTTCTACTCACGGCGTCTTTGAGGAACCGATAAAAGAAATCTGCAATATCGTCCACGCTAACGGCGGACAAGTTTACATGGACGGGGCGAATATGAACGCCCAAGTGGGTTTATGCCGTCCCGGAGACTTTGGCGCAGATGTTTGTCACTTAAACTTGCACAAAACCTTCTGTATCCCCCACGGCGGCGGTGGGCCAGGAATGGGACCAATTGGGGTAATGCCGCATCTAGTCCCCTTTTTACCGGGGCACTCTGTTGTCCCAACTGGCGGCGAACAAGGCATCGGTGCCGTTGCAGCCGCGCCTTGGGGTAGCGCCAGCATCCTACCCATTTCTTGGATGTACATCGCCATGATGGGGGCGGCAGGCTTAACAGAAGCGACGAAAGTGGCGATTCTCAATGCCAACTATATTGCCCGTCGCTTAGAACCTTTCTATCCTGTTTTGTACAAAGGGAAAAATGGTTTGGTGGCGCATGAGTGTATTTTAGATTTGCGCTTGCTCAAAAAGTCTGCTGGTATCGAAGTGGATGATATCGCCAAGCGCCTGATGGACTACGGCTTCCACGCCCCTACCGTCTCTTGGCCCGTGGCGGGTACGATGATGGTAGAACCCACAGAAAGCGAATCCAAGGAAGAACTAGATCGTTTCTGCGATGCGATGATCTCGATTCGTCAGGAAATTGCGGAAATTGAATCGGGTAAGATGGACGCTCAAGATAATCTCTTGAAGAACGCACCCCACACCGCAGAAGCTTTAATGACTTCTGAGTGGAATCATCCCTATTCCCGCGAACAAGCTGCCTATCCTGCGCCGTGGACGAGAGAACACAAGTTCTGGCCTACTGTCGGACGCATAGATAATGCTTTTGGCGATCGCAATTTAGTTTGCGCTTGTCTCCCGATGGAAGCTTATTCACAAGGCTAGTATCTTTTGAAGGAAAGCGCGATCGCACTTGCTAATTGATGGTGAGTGCGATCGCATCTTTTTTACCGTCATAGGTAGGACAGAGGAAGAAAGACGCGATCGCTTAACTACGTCGCGTTAGCTGTGCGCGTACCACTCGCCACATTATCAGTCCCAGCATTCCAGTCAAGGCAAACGGGAAGACTACCAGACCTAAAACGAAGCACAAAGCCAGTTGCCATTTACCATGTTGAGCAAATTTAATTACCAATTTCAACCACTTTGGATAAGGCATTGCATCCAGAGGGAGCTGAAGTTCTTGTAAAATTTCTTGTGCTTGATATGCTGCTGCAAATCCTTCTTGTACTCGTCCACACTGCTGATATAGGCTGGCTAAGTTTTGCAGAGTTGTAGCTTCCCCCTTGCGATCGCCAATCTCCCGGAATATTGCCAGAGACTGCTGATGGTAATCAATTGCGAGTGGGTATTGTCCTAGAGAATTGTAAGCATTGCCCAAACCTATGAGAGAAGCCGCTTCCCCATTGCGATCGCCAATCTCCCGTTCTATTCCCAGAGACTGCTGATGGTAATCAATTGCCAGTGGGTATTGTCCTAGAGAACGGTAAGCAATGCCCAAATTATTGAGAGAAGCCGCTTCCCCATTGCGATCGCCAATCTCCCGTTCTATTCCCAGAGACTGCTGATGGTAATCAATTGCGAGTGGGTATTGTCCTAGAGAACCGTAAGCATTGCCCAAACCTATGAGAGAAGCCGCTTCCCCATTGCGATCGCCAATCTCCCGTTCTATTCCCAGAGACTGCTGATGGTAATCAATTGCCAGTGGATATTGTCCTAGAGAATCGTAAGCAGCGCCCAAATTACCGAGAGAAGCCGCTTCCCCATTGCGATCGCCAATCTCCCGGAATATTGCCAGAGACTGCTGATGGTAATCAATTGCTTGTGGGTATTGTCCTAGAGAACGGTAAGCATTGCCCAAGTTATTGCCAGAAGCAGCGAATTTCCAACTACCAGAGTTATTTTGCTGCCATGCTTTAACTAACTGCCCGTACAGTTCGGCTCGGACAGTGTTGTAACCTCGTAAAGTTAGAAAATTCTCACACAGGCGAATAGTGTTGAAGGCATTGTCATACTCTCCGAGCTGATAGCAGTGATAAAAAACTTCTAGATATTCTGCTACATCACTTATTGTCTGCCAGGGTTCTGGTTTGGCATTTTCTTTGTAGTATGCAACTGCCTTTTGGTGTGCCTCGGTTAGATCGCCCGCCTTTTGCTTGACATACGCCAAAATCAACGGGTGAAACTGAAACCATCGCCCCCCGTTCTTGTCCCTTTCCTCTTGCAACAGAGAACGCCTAGCCAACTGCCTTAAATCCTGCTCCAATACATTCTCTCCCGGCAACTGGACATCTGCCATCGCCGCATTGAAAGGAAGCCGATAGACACTCAGATTTAGTAGCAGTCGTTGCAACTTGTCACTGATACGGTTAAAGCTGGCATCTAACACCTGACGCATCCAGATATCGATTTTGCCCCGGTGCAGCCCTTTCAGCTTTTCCTCAGTCACTAGCTGGGCTACGTCAGCCAAACCATACCTCTGCAAGTGGCTAATCTGCGGATCTGACTCCTCCTCTGCCCGCAAAAAACCTGCAACCAGCGTCAGCAGCAAGGGATGCCCCTCTGCCTTTTTCGCAAAATCTTGCAATTCTGTCTCAGTTCCCAGAACCCCCGCAGCCCTCAACAAAGTAGCCCCCTCTGCTGGTGACAATCCCGACAAAGGAAGCCATTTCAACTTGATTTCTGGAAAATCCGGGCGTTCTCGCGTCGTCACCAGAATGACACTCTTACCGCCACATCCCAGCCAACCGTGAAAAAACTGCTCGTAGATAGCATCCAACCACTGCCCATCGGGTTGCAGCAGACTTTCCAGGTTGTCAATGATAAGTAAATACTGCCCCTCCCGCAGATGGTTCACCAACGCATCCACCAGCGACAATTCTGGAATTGCCTCCACAGTTGACGGGGAAAGTCCCAACCGCAGCAAGACTCGTCGCGCCAACTCGGTAAAAGTCACGCGGCGGCTGACATCTACCCAGAACTTTTTATCAAACTCAGCGCTATCGTCTTCGTAGATTTTGGCAGCCAGGGTAGATTTACCAAAGCCACCTAAACCCGTAATGCCAATCAGCAGGATATTTCCATCCGCCATCCATTCCCCGATTTTCTGCCTTTCCTGCGTGCGCCCTTGCCAACACTTCAAGTGAGGGCGCATTTCATCGAGGTTAGCTGAGTTTTGAACTGGTTGAGGGCTTGTTCCCTGGTTGTCTCCCAGCAGTCAGTGATGGTTGATGGTGTCACCAAACTGCACGCTTTGAGAATTCACTGTTTCTACTTGATAGCCCTTGGCATTATCCCGGTTAATCTGAGTCCTGCTGTTGTCTTGAGTATTGCTGATTTGAATTTCTCTAGCCATCATCCGAATATCTTTGGCAAATGCTGGCTCTTTATCCATGCAAGCCTGCAAATATTCAGTAACAACCTTCACTAATTCTGACTTCGAGCCTTGCTCAACGGCTTGAATGGCTCTTTCTGCGTCTGGATTAGCCCGTAATTTATTCCAAATTTTCTCGCGTAGCGGATTTACCTTTTCAATGGCAATTTCCATCAACTTACCAGCGCCACCTTCTATCATTCCGCCAAAAGCGATTTCTGCAATCTTTGCTGCTGTAAATTCAAGTACCATCTGTCACAGGTTGGCTATGCTTTCCATTTGGTTGTAACCCATCAACCCTCTATCTGCCAATGTTAAGATTGATGGCTTTACTAACTTTTCTCTAATTATGGCGATTGACTTTAGAGATAAAATATGTAGTAAACATATGCTGTTATTGCCTAGCAATTAACCCTATGACGAGGAATCCATCAAATCAACGACCGATTTTGACAATCGCGCGATCGCCTGTAGATTTAGCCTTGGATGTAGTAGCGATCGCGGGCATTGTTGTACTATTCTTGCTTACTCTCCAATCTTGGACAATGCCTAATACTATTCCCGTACATTTTAATGTTGCAGGTAAGCCAGATGCTATGGGTAGCAAAACAACTATTTTGCTATTTCCTGCTTTGAGTATTGTACTTTATCTAGTATTTACTTTATTAAGGCGTTTTCCTCATACATTTAATTATCCTTGGGCAATTACACAAGAAAATGCCTACCGCCAATATCAAATAGCTATTGGATTAATGAATTGGCTGAAAACAGAAATCGTCTGGCTATTTACTTACATAGAATGGCAGATTATTCAAGTGGCTTTGGGTAAATCAACAGGTTTGGGAATAGCCTTTTTGCCGATATTTCTTATAGTTATTTTTGGTACAGTTGGAATTTATTTTTGGCAAGCATATCAAGCACGTTAGCTACACAAACGTAGGGACGCGGCAGTGCCGTGTCCCTACCGTCTACGCGGAATTCAATGTATAAAGCAATACGGTTCATTTAGAGCTAAAAATCCCAAATCTGCGTAGGTTGGGTTGAGGAACGAAACCCAACAAATGCTTATGCGTGTTGGGTTTCGTTCCTCAACCCAACCTACAACTAATAATATTGTGAAACCCGCGCCAGCGGGTGCGTGTATGTTTAGCCGCGAATTCTATTCGTCAGGGCTAATCGCCAGGGCATTTATCAAATCTTACTTCGCAATGCCGCTAATTCTTCCCGCACAGATAAAGGCGAATATCCTAATTCAAAAGCTTTTGAACTATCCAAAGAAACATCCGCTGGTCTTGGCGCAGCCATTTTTACATCTTCTTGTCGGCAAGATTTAAGTTTTGCTTCGGGAAGTTGCAGCACTTCCACTAATAAACGACCAAATTCATAGCGTGATATTCGCTCTTTTCCGCCTAAATGAATGCGTCCGTTTACTTTTTCCAAGGCTAATAAAAGCCCTTGCGTAGCAGTTTTTGCGCTAACTGGCGTTCGGAATTCATCGATAAATAAACTTAGCTCTTTTCCCTCTCTCAATACTTGGATAAACGGCTGCATAAAACTTGTAGCAGTAGGCGTTGCTATACCAAACATTAAAGGCATCCGACAAATAGCAGTCATGGGATAACGTTCTAACATCCCTTCCTCCGCCATCACTTTTTGCTCTCCGTAAACATTGACAGGACACACGGGATCTATTTCCTGATAGGGAGGGTTTAAACCATCGAAAACTAAGTCAGTTGAAGTGAAAACGCAAGGAATCGAAGCATCCGCACAAAGTCCAGCAATATTACAAGATACCGTGACATTAATTGGGTAGGATTCATCAGGATATTTTTGGCAAAAATTAGGCTGCGATCGCGCGGCGGTATGAATCACTCCATCCGGCTGAATTTTCTGAAAAAGGTGCTTGAGTTCCTGAAAATCTTTTAAGTCAACTTTCAGCAAATTTACGCCGGGAATCTCTAGAGAATGGGAAAAGTAGGTTCCATAAACGTCCCATTCTGGTTGTGCTAGCTGGCAAAGATGCCATCCTAAAAAACCGCTGGCACCTGTAATTAAGAGTTTTTTCATTTGTAAACTCAGAACAAAAGCATCGTAATTCATCCTTTAAGATACTAAGGGCAGTTCTGTAGAAACTGACCCTAGGTGTATCGTTCATCACTTGTGAGTACGCGCTATGCAGTGGCTAGACGAGCGATCGCTCTTGGCAGTCCCTACGGTCACAGGCAGCGAGAATCAGGGAAATGTTGCTGAATTAGTAATTTTTCTGATCGTCTTGTTGTTGGTCGCCACCGGGGTTGCCCTACTATCTCGACGATTTCGGATTCCTTACATTACAGGGTTAGTGTTGGCAGGGTTGGCGATTACAGAGCTTTTGCCAGGTCGCATCCGTCTGGATTCCTCCCTAATTTTTAATCTTTTTTTGCCGATTCTGCTCTTTGAATCGGCAATTAATACCGACATCAGTCGCCTACGCAGCACGTTTAAACCCATTGCCTTGCTAGCAGGCGTGGGATTTCCCCTCTGCGCTGGCATCACCTCAGTCTTGCTGAAACTAGAACTAGGCTTAGATTGGGTACCCGCCTTGCTGGTTGGGGTCATTTTGTCAATCACCGATACCGCCTTGGTCATTGCGGTTTTCAAGGAAGTGTCTGTTCCCCACCGACTGGTCACTCTAGTAGAGGGTGAAAGCTTGGTCAACGATGATGTGGCGCTAGTTTTATTTAGCCTGATCTTGACTGCAAATTCAACCGGGTCATTAACGCCCCTTGATGTCGTACAGGCATTTTTGTTCGTGATTGTCGGCGGAATCTTAGTTGGCTTAGCCTTGGGCTACCTTAGTATTGGTTTATTTAGCCAAGCAGACGATCCTCTCAGCGTGATTTTACTCACGGTTGCCGTAGCCCTGGGAGCCTTCCAAGTAGGCGAATTTTTTCACGTATCCGGTGTGGTTGCCGTTGTGGTGGCAGGACTGATTGTGGGCAACCTGGGGGTTTCTCGCAGTACCTCTGCTTCCACTCAAGTCACCTTGTTCAGTTTCTGGGAATTTGCCGGGTTTGGAGTCAATACCTTTATTTTCTTACTCATCGGCTTAGAGATTAATCTCGTCACCCTTTGGCAGACGCTACCAGCTGTTCTTTTAGCACTGATTGCCTACCAAGTTGGGAGGGCACTCACCGTTTATCCACTCTTGGACTTGGTGCGTTTTTTTGACAAACCTATTCCTGTGAAATGGCGACACGTTCTCTTTTTGGGCAATATTAAAGGTTCGCTTTCCACAGCCTTGGCTTTAAGCTTACCGACTAATTTGCCAGGGCGAGATACGCTGGTTGTGATTGTCTTAGGGATTGTGCTGCTGTCGTTGGTGGGACAGGGAGTAAGTTTACCTGGGTTTGTACGACGTTTAAAGCTCGACCGCCATTCAGATTCACGGCAGCAGATCGAACAATTGCAAGCTCAATTGATGACTTCCAAAGCAGCACAGGATGAATTAGAGAGTCTCCTGAAATCGGGAGTTTTACCAAAATCCATCTACGAAGAGATGCGAGCAGCTTATCAGGTGCGGGTGGCAGCTTCTGAAAGGACTTTGCGGGAGATATATAATCAGCGTCCAGAAGATGCTGCTGATGAGAGTAGCGATCGCCTAAAA
Source organism: Coleofasciculus sp. H7-2 (assembly GCF_042747725.1). Lineage (NCBI taxonomy): Bacteria > Bacillati > Cyanobacteriota > Cyanophyceae > Coleofasciculales > Coleofasciculaceae > Coleofasciculus > Coleofasciculus sp. H7-2. Next base: position 50,582 of record NZ_JBHZGO010000073.1, on the reverse strand, counting down.
TTAGACCCGATTCGTCGGCAATTACTGTTGGCAGAAAAGCAGGTACTCAATGACGCTCTCCGCAGGCGAATTCTCTCAGAAGAAGTAGTGCAAGAGCGCATCAAAACTATTAACGAGCAACTTCTAAGTTTGGAAGATGACTAGAACACAACCCTAAGAAATCAATCACCTGATGTAACTTTTCCGATTTGGTGACTACTAGCACGGTCGATCCCGCCTCCAGCACTGTCTTTCCATTAGGAATAATTAGATCGGTTTGGGGATGGGATTGATAGCCAATGATCAAAGAACCACTAGGAAAACGGTCATCCTGAGCGACTTGTGCCACGGTATGACCCGCAATGTCAGACTCCGGTGGCACTTTGAGTTTGAAGACTTCTACCTGACCCTGCTCGAAGTGCATCATCGATTCTACTTGGGGATATTCGATAGCGTTCACCATTGTGGTCACGGCTAACTCAATCGTACTAATTACATGGTGCGCTCCGGCAATCCGATAAGGTTCGGCAAAATCACCTTGGCGCATCCGAGTCACGATATGGGAGACGCCATAGTGTTTGGCAAGTGTCACCATTGCCAGATTTAAAGCATCATCGCGGAGGGCGGCAACAACCGCATCTGCCTTGCGAATTCCTGCTTCCATCAGCACTTGCGTACTGACAGCACTGCCTTCAAAAGCCATCGCGCCTACTTGTTCGCGTGCATACCGGCAGGCGGTGGGATCGGTATCGATGATGGCAATCGTGTGTCCCAATTCTACCAATTGTTGGGCTAAGTCCAGCCCGACCAGTCCAGCTCCACCAATCAATACGTACATGGCTAACCTCTGTTGCAGGTATTTAGATGTAACCTCAAAATCCAATCCGGTTCATTTAGAGCTAAAAATCCCAAATCTGCGTCGGGAATTGTTGAGGCAACGTTACCCAAAAAATGCTTATGCGTGTTGGGTTTCGTTCCTCAACCCAACCTACAACTATTCGGTAGTGAACCGTATTGCCTCAAAATTTCAGTGTAGTTGCTGGCGGTGAGAGTAGTAAATTATTCAAATGGTGAACTAGAGCGATCGCGTTTTTTAATTCCTAGACGATCGTGAAGGAAGAACTGGTGATAGTGTTTGCTTGCGCCCAGCTGAGGGATGCTAAGAGTTCACCACTGTTGCGATCGCTGATTAGGGTAAAGAAATCGTTGTTGGTGCCAGTGCCTTGGACAATTGCCAGTTGGTCAAATGTCAGACCGCTGGATAAGCCGATTAAATCTTGACCGACATTGAAGTTTACAATGGTGTCAGTTCCCGCGCCAAGTGCCAGCACGAACAAGTCATTACCGTTGCCGCTAAATAGCGTATCGTTACCAGCACCGCCGTAAATGGTATTGTTACCTTCACCCGCATACAGCAGATCGTTGCCAGCACCAGCGAGGATCGTATCGTTGCCAGTGCCAGTGTAGATAGTATCGCTACCAGCACCAGCATAGATAGTGTTATTGCCCTCGCCTGCGTAAATTAGGTCGTCGCCTGCACCAGCCGTAATTAAATCGTTGCCAGATCCGGCTGAAATGGTATCGTTACCAAAGCCACTATAAAGCTGATTATCGCCTTCTCCAGCCCAAACAGTGTTATTGCCATCGCCTGCACGGATGATGTCATCACCACCACCAGAGGAGAGCAAGTCATCGCCAGCTTCTGCAATGATGACATCGTTGCCTGTACCAGTGTAGACGGTGTTGTTCCCGGCACCAGCATCAATATTATTGGAGCCTTCGCCAGCGTAGACAGTATCATCGCCAGCACCAGCCTCAATTAGATCGTTGCCGGAACCAGCAGAGATGCGATCGCTACCAGATCCGGTGTAAAGTTGATTGTTACCTTCTCCGGCATAGAGCGTGTTATTGCCATCGCCTGCACGAATGATGTCATCACCGCCGCCAGTACCGATGATGTCATTGCCAGCTTCGGCATCGATGATGTCTTTGCCACCACCGCCAGTGTAGACGGTATTATTACCAGCACCTGCATCAATATTGTTAGAGCCAACGCCAGCGTAGATAATATCATCGCCAGCCCCAGCGTTAATTACATCGTCGCCAGAGCCAGAATTCAGAAAATCTTTACCAGAACCGCTTTCGATTCGGTTGTTTCCGTTTCCGGCAAAGACGCTGTTATCGCCATCGCCTGCAAGAATGATGTCATTACCAGCACCGGCATACATCTTGTCGTTGCCGGAAAGGGCAGATAATTCGTTGTTGCCTTCCCCGGCGTAGAGGATGTTGTTACCTTCACCACCGTCTAAAATGTCGTCGCCAGCACCGCCTGCGAGGATGTCGTCGCCGTCATCGCCGTAAACCTTGTTGTTGCCCTCACCTGCGTAAAGCTGGTCGTTACCGCCGCGACCATAAAAGCTATCATTGCCAGAACCACCATAAAAAATGTCATCGCCAGAGTTACCATAGATGGTGTTGTTGCCATCCCCGGCGTACATTTTGTTATTGCCTTCACCGCCGTCTAAGATGTCGTCGCCAGAACCCGCGTAGAGTTCGTCATCACCGTCACCACCATACAAGGCGTTGTTGCCTTCTCCTGCCGCTAGGATGTCGTTGCCGTCGCCACCTTCAATTCTGTCATCACCAGAGCCAGCGTACACTTCATCGTCGCCAGAGCCACCATACAGAATGTTATTGCCATTGTTTGCATAGAGTTTATCGTCGCCGTCGCCGCCATCCATCCAGTCGTCCCCATCACCAGCCGAGAGGATGTCGTTACCAGTCCTGCCGTCGAGGAGATTATTTCCTTGTCCGCCGTCGAGGATATCGTCGCCAGCACCACCATCTAGGCGATCGCTTCCATCTTCGCCAAAAAGCCGATCTTCGCCGTCGCCACCTGTGAGAGAATCATCCCCAGCACCACCAAGCAATAAGTCGTTGCCAGCGTCTGCGTCCAGGGTGTCATTACCGTCACCACCTTGCAGGCGATCGTCGCCAGTGCCAGCGATTAGGGTATCGTTCCCATCTTGCCCCAAGAGGAAGTCATTGCCGTCGTTCCCTTCCAGGTAGTCGTCACCTGTACCGCCATCAATTTGATCGTCTCCCGATCCGCCTAAGAGGGTGTCCTCATCATCTCCACCCATCAGCAAGTCGTTACCGTCGCCAGCATTAAGGTAGTCGTTGCCTGCTTGACCGTAGAGTTGGTCGTTGCCGTCTCCTGCATCTAAATTGTCATTGCCAGAACCACCATCGAGGCTATCATCTCCTTCTTCACCCAGCAGCAGATCGCTTCCGTCACCACCATAGAGACTATCATTGCCTAAGCGACCGTACAGTTCATCGTCGCCTTCATCGCCATAGATAGTGTCATTGCCGAAGCCACTATCGCCGTAAAGCTTGTCGTTACCTGTACCGCCACTCATATAGTCATCGCCATCACCGCCATAGATGATGTCGTCCCCAGCTTCGCCAAACAGATTATCTCGCCCTTCGTTGCCGAAGACCGTATCGTTACCGCTGCCAGCATAGACGACATCATCGCCTCGTTCGCCGTAAACTCTGTCGTCACCGTCTCCAGCCTCAACATAGTCATTGCCATCCCCGGCTGTGATGATGTTGGCTATGGCGTCACCGAAGATCGAATCACTGTAGTTAGATCCGACTACGTTCTCAACGTCGTAAACTTGGTCATAGCCGCCAAAGCCGTCGCTGGCTTCGTTCTTCTCTAAGTTGACGTAGACACTGCCAGCGTCGCGGCGGTAGCTGACAGTATCAATGCCATCGCCACCATAAAAAGTGTCATTCCCGCCATTACCAATCAGCAAGTCATCTCCAGCTAGAGCCTCAATGCGATTATTGCTGCTGTTGCCAATTAGAATGTCGTCATACTCAGATCCAATGATGTTTTCCAGATTTCGGAGGGTGTCCTCTGTACCAAATCCGTCGTAGGCTGTGCCTGAGTTGATGGCAAAGTTCGCTTCCAGGTCGGTGTAATATGTGCTAGGGTTGGCATCACTGATTGCAGCAGCAGCTCTGGCGTTGACATCATTTCCGTAACCTTGACCTTCATCAATATTGACAGTTACGCCACTGGGTGAATTAGAGTAACTGACGGTATCAACTTCACTGCCACCATCAATGTAGTCGTCGCCTGCTTCTCCCATCAAGAAGTCGTCGCCAGACTCCCCATACATCATGTCGTCGCCAGCGTTGCCATACAGAGCATCATTGTCAGCACCACCGTACAGCTTATCGTTGCCGTCATTGCCCTCCAGATAGTCTTCACCTGTGCCACCATCTAGGAAGTCGTTATCCGCTTGACCATATAGGGTGTCGTTGTTAGCACCGCCATAAACGGTGTCATCACCATCATTGCCTTCTAGATAGTCGTTGCCTGTGCCACCATCCAGCAAATCGTCGGCAGCTTGACCATACAGGAAGTCATTACCCGCTTGACCATAGAGTTTGTCGTCACCTGTACCGCCGTAAAGTCGGTCTACTCCTGAGCCACCATCTATGAAGTCGTTGCCGGAATTTCCTTCCAGGTAATCATTACCAGCTTGACCGTAAAGTTCATCTGCACCAGTGCCGCCGTAGAGTTCATCTGCACCAGTGCCACCATACAGGGAATCATTGCCAGCCTCACCGTACAGGAAGTCATTGCCAGAACCGCCATCTAACAGGTCATTGCCTGTGCCACCCTTGAGGGTGTCGCTATCAGCTTCACCGTACAGGAAGTCATTTTCCGAACCGCCATCTAACAGGTCATTGCCTGTGCCACCCTTGAGGGTGTCACTATCAGCTTCACCGTACAGATGGTCATTGCCAGAACCGCCATCTAACAGGTCATTGCCTGTGCCACCCTTGAGGGTGTCGCTATCAGCTTCACCGTACAGGAAGTCATTTTCCGAACCGCCATTTAACAGGTCATTGCCTGTGCCACCCTTGAGGGTGTCGCTATCAGCTTCCCCGTACAGGAAGTCATTTTCCGAACCGCCATCTAATAGGTCATTGCCTGTGCC
>NZ_JBHZGO010000073.1:0-45483 GCF_042747725.1 Coleofasciculus sp. H7-2 | reverse complement strand
CACCCTTGAGGGTGTCACTATCAGCTTCACCGTACAGATGGTCATTTTCCGAACCGCCATCTAACAGGTCATTGCCTGTGCCACCCTTGAGGGTGTCACTATCAGCTTCACCGTACAGATGGTCATTTTCCGAACCGCCATCTAACAGGTCATTGCCTGTGCCACCCTTGAGGGTGTCACTATCAGCTTCACCGTACAGATGGTCATTGCCAGAACCGCCATCAAGGTAATCATCACCTGTTCCACCAAATAGGAAATCATTGTCTTCCTCAGCATATAGTTGATCGTTACCCGAGCCGCCCTCTAAAGTATCGTCACCCGTCCTACCATGTAGGATGTCATTGTCTTCATCACCCTCTAAGAAATCACCTTCTGAGCCGCCGTCAAGGTAATCATCACCAGTTCCACCGTTTAAGAAGTCAATGCCATCGCCGCCAAATAGGAAATCATTATCAGCATCACCACGTAGGACGTCGGTATCCGCCCCGCCGTACAGGAAGTCAACACCATCGCCGCCTTCTAGCCGATCATTTCCACCATTGCCGTGCAGGATGTCACTACCACCTTCACCTATGAAAATGTCTCCATAATCGCCACCATTCATGATGTCATCATGAATGGTGGCGATTATGATTTCGACGTTGCCAACAGTATCTACAGTGCCAAATCCGTCCTCAATCTTGTAAACATCAAACCCTGCATAGTTGACTGCATCAACCTTGATCCTGCCAGGACTACTATAGTAATCAGCGGTATCCTCATTGCCATCTCCGCCATCCAGAAGATCATAGCCAGATCCCCCGCTTAAATAGTCATTTCCCTGCTCACCTCGCAAGAAATCATTTCTGCCTCTTCCAGAGATTAAGTCGTTGCCAGAAGTACCTTCTATCCAATCATCATCTTCTGTTCCAGATATATTTCCTATACCCTGAATCTTAGGGTTGGGAAAATAGTACCCTTGGGGTTGTAATTGATAGGCAAAAGTCTTGAAACTACTCTTAAAACCGTTATCGTCTTTTAAGTAGCGAGTTTCAAGATTGTGACCATCAACTAGTTCCAAAGGTTGATTTAAAGTCCCTCCTATTCCAGCTAAAAGCTGATACTCTCTTGGGAAATTACTTTTGATGTAGGGAACAAGAGGACTGACCAAATCCTCTAATAAACTCTCTTCTAGTAAAAAATCAAACAGTTTTTCTAAAGTAACTCCTGTAAGTCCTCCAAGAGCTAACGATAATATATCAGACAAAATATCTGTGACAGAATTGTCTTTTATTTGAGCTTCTATTCCATCTGAATGACCTTGAAAATAAGTGATTGGATCGTCAATGTTTTTAATATTTGCTCCCTGATACCACCCCGCTCCTGAACCTATATGACCTTGTATAATATCAGCCATTCCTCCAGATGAAGAATAATCTGTTGGTGAGCCAAGACTTATAATCCTAACGCGGCTAGTATCAGGATTTATAACTCTCAAACCATCTTCAACAAACAGGTTTCCTTGAGAGTGCGGGATAAAAATTACAGAATCATTAGACGTCGGCGAAAGCCAATCTCCTACTTTGTCTGCGCCTGTCCAACTCTGATTTACCCAATTACTAACAGTAAGATCATCAGTATAGATTTGCCAAAGAGCCTCACCTGTATCAATAGCAACTCCAATAACAGCTTTTTTTATTACGCTACCTACCGCTTGTAGGGTTAGCGGTACTACCCCTATTCCTCCAGCAATCAGACCAGCGGCGATATGAGAAGCGAAAATGGTTAAAACTTCTGTCATACTCGGAAGTGCAGATGGATTTTGCGCTCCGTCAAGCTTCATTGAGCTTGGTAAATTATTGATATTGAGAGCATCACCAACAGCATTTTTTTGCGATATAAAATCTGGAACCAAAACTCCGTTAATAAAGAATACGTGAGTCTGTCCTCTATCTTTAATAATTTGATCGAGAACCTTATATCCATCGAAGTTAAGGGTAGTCATGATTCTTTGTCCTCTTGTTGTAGATAAAAGATTTGGTGAATATTCTTAACAAAGTGAACTTAGAGATGCACGGCTCAGTGGAAGGCAAGTGAAGCGCGATCGCATCCTCCCTTCCTTCCATCCTCAAGCGCGATCGCTTTCACTTCTCTCTCAGCCTCAAGCCGCGAGTTTTGTGCAAAACGCCATTTTTGTTACAAAGCTTTACAAATAAGCTAAAAGCAACTAAAGCGCGATCGCACTTGTGTTAGGCAAAAGCAACTAAAGCGCGATCGCACTTCAGTAGAATTGCCGATCCGGTTTGGAAAAACAGCCTAAATAACTGTAAGAATTTCCTAGATTACCCTGACGAGCGAGTTTAAATTTTGTCTTCAGCAAACGAGATTTATGAAATTGAGATGAAGTCTAGAGGAAATTTCCTAGATGAAATTACTGAACCTCAGAATAGCAGAAGTGACCGCTATTCGTCTCTTAACGCACGTTAGTAAATTCGCTAAAAAAATATACATACTTTATTAACGCTTAATCATTAATTCGCTAAAATTTTGGCTAGGGGTAGTTATAGTAATTAAACAAAATGGCATCTACATTAAGTAAGTTAGAAGTAGAATTTACAGAAGCGGCAAATAACTGGAACCTGGAAAAGTTATACGTAGATTTGGCAGAGGCAAAAGGCAAAAGCCTCACCCAAGTGGAAAAGAAGTTTTTGCGAGGATTACTCTGCGGTTATAGTCCAGCAGAAATTGCCGTTCAAGTCTATCAAAGTCGGAGCAGCAGTGCAGTTAGAGTTTACTTATCTAATGGAATTTATAAATATATAGAAAAAATGCTAGGCGATAAAACAGGAGGATTGATAAAAGTCAAAAGCTGGAATCGGGTGATTTACTTACTGGAAAAATCCGGATATAAAACAGGTATACTTGAGGAACTTAAACCAAAGAATTGTCTAGCACAACCCGATAAAAAGGTGACTAATTTAGTGTTATCAAACGATAAATATCAAGATTGGGGAGAGGCAATTGATACTTCCGTTTTCTACGGAGGAGAGGAAGAACTAGCTACACTCAAGCAATGGATTGTGAAAGACCACTGTCGCATTGTGGCAATATTAGGCATGGGAGGAATTGGTAAAACGGCTTTATCTATACGCAGTGCAGAATTGATTAAGGATAAATTTGATTACGTAATCTGGCGATCGCTACACCATGCGCCACCCATCCAAGATATCTTGGCAACCCTGCTGAAGTTCCTATCCGACGATTCCGAAACAAATTTACCAGACACCGTAAATGCTAGAATATCGCAGTTGATTAACTGGTTACGCTCCTCTCGCTGTCTGATAGTTCTAGATAATGCCGAAGCAATTTTGCAAAGTGGCGATCGCGCTGGTTGCTACCGCCAAGGATATGAAGGTTACGGAGAACTTTTGAGACGGGTGGGAGAAACACTGCATCAAAGCTGTCTGGTACTGACAAGTCGGGAAAAACCAAGAGAAATTGTAGCTTTGGAAGGCAATAAGCTACCCGTGCGATCGCTACAGATGGGTGGTTTGAAACCGCAACAAGGACGGGAAATCTTCAAGGCAAAAGGAGACTTCTTTGGTTCTGAAGACGAATGGATAGCATTAATTGAGTTTTATGCAGGCAATCCCCAGCTATTGAAGATAGTCGCAGCGACGATTCAAGTGTTGTTTCAGGGTAATGTTTCCCAATTTTTAAAACAAGGTAATCTAGTTTTTGGCGACATTTACGCTCTTTTAGACCAGCAGTTTAATCGCTTGTCAGACTTAGAAAAGAAAGTCATGTACTGGCTAGCAATTAAGCAGGGATCGGTTTCGCTGACTGAGTGGCGAGGAAATTTGCCTCCCATATCTCAGTCGGAGTTACTAGAAACTCTGGAATCTCTGTTGAAGCGATCGCTGATTAAGAAGAATTCAACCAATTTTACTCAAAAATCGCTAGTCATAAAGTATGTGACTAAACGATTAATCGAGCAGGGTTCTTAGTACAATTGTCTCCAGTTGATTGCTACAATCAGCTTTGTTGTTAGCGTTCGTATCCCAGCTTAGGCAGAGCCTCTTCCTTCATCAACCCTGGAAATCGATTAGACTTTTTGATTCAGGGCTAACACCTTATTAACGGTTGTTAATCGTTCCTGAGTCTGACTAGCTTCAAAACGGCCTCCGGCGAACAAACAGCCACTCTACGGGCGTCTAAAGTCCTTACTCTTGAGCAGGCACCTGCCAAATCTTAATGCTGCCGTCATTACTGCCACTCGCTAAAGTTTGTCCATCGGGACTGAAGGCGAAGGATTTCACTTGGCTGTCATCTCCGGCGAGGGTGCTTTTGAGTTCGCCAGTGCGGGGATTCCACAACTTAATAGTATTGTCCAAACTGCCGCTGGCGATTGTCTGTCCCTTGGGGCTGAAAGCGACAGAATTAATTAAGGTGGTATTCCCCTTCAGAGTGGCGATTGGTTCTCCGTTGCGATGATTCCACAACTTGATGGTGCCGTCATTACTGCCACTGGCAAGGAGTTTTCCATCGGGACTGAAGGCGACGGAATTCACCCAGTCAGAATGTCCTTCTAGGGTGCGGATGCGGATGCCCGTGCGCGGATTCCATAGCTTGATGGAGCGATCGGCACTACCACTGGCTAACATTTGCCCATCCGGGCTAAAGGTAACGCAATTCACTGCATCTAAATCCCCCGTCAGGGTGCGGATGAGTTCCCCACTGCTTAGCTTCCAAAGCTTGATCGTCTTGTCTAAACCACTGCTGGCTAAAGTTTTGCCATCCGGACTGATGGCAATGGATAAAACTGAACTTGAATCCCCGCTGAGGGTGTGGATGAGCGCCCCGCTACTGAGCTGCCAAAGCTTGATGGTGCCGTCATAACTGCCACTGGCGACGAGTTTTTTATCCGGACTAATGGCAAGGGCATGAATGGGTTTTATATGCCCTTCTAGGGTGCGGATGCGGATGCCTTTGGGTAAATTCCATAACTTGATGGTACTGTCATCACCGCCACTGGCAAGAATCTGCCCATCGGTACTGATAGCGATCGCCTGCACATAGTTAGAATGCCCTGTAAGCGTGCCGATCGGCTGGGCTGACTCGGATGCCGTGGTTGGTGTAGACGCTAAGGATAAATCTTCCACTTTTACAGGTTTGGCAGAGGATTCAAGCGAACTGCACAAGCGTCAAAGTAGTCACTGCACCCAAAGCGATCGCTCTTGAAACTTTTCCGAACTTTGGCTGATGTGTCATGGATAGTCACCGCAGAAAACATCACGTCTATCCAGGATGGATACAATATAAATTTGGAGCTGTCATCATCCAGTCGGATGAGCATATCTGGTTATGTCCCTGCCTGTTGTCGCTATTATCGGTCGCCCTAATGTGGGCAAATCTACTCTTGTCAATCGCTTGGCAGGTGTACAAGACGCCATTGTGCATGATGAACCTGGAGTCACGCGCGATCGCACCTATCGTTCCGCCTTCTGGGAAGACCGGGAGTTCGTCGTCGTCGATACCGGCGGATTGGTGTTTAATGATGACACCGAGTTTTTACCCCTGATTCGGGAACAGGCAATGTTGGCACTCTCGGAAGCGAGTGCGGCAATCTTTGTCGTCGATGGTCAGAGCGGGTTAACAACAGCGGATGAAGCGATCGCTGAATGGTTGCGTCAACAGCCCGTGCCCGTCCTGCTAGCTGTCAATAAATGCGAATCCTCCGAACAAGGTCTCACCCAAGCAATGGAGTTTTGGGAACTGGGATTGGGCGAACCCTTCCCCGTCTCTGGCATTCATGGTAGTGGCACCGGCGAATTACTCGATGCCCTGATTACCTATATCGTGCCAGCTGGAGAAATTCCCCAAACTGAAGAAATTAAAGTCGCCATTGTGGGACGCCCCAATGTCGGCAAATCCAGCTTGTTGAACGCCTTTGTCGGCGAAAACCGCTCTATCGTCAGCCCCATCTCTGGCACAACCCGCGATGCCATCGATATGGTAGTAGAACGCAACGGCAAAACCTACCGATTGATCGATACCGCCGGGATTCGCAAAAAGAAAAACGTTGAATACGGCCCGGAGTTCTTTGGAATTAATCGCGCGTTTAAAGCGATTCGTCGCGCCGATGTAGTTTTATTAGTCATTGATGCAGTCGATGGCATCACCGAACAAGACCAAAAACTGGCTGGGCGGATTGATGAAGAAGGTCGATCTTGTGTCATCGTCATCAATAAGTGGGATGCTGTTGAAAAGGATTCCTACACCATTTACGAGTTTGAAAGCACCTTTAAAGAACGGTTGAACTTTATCGATTGGGCAGAAACGATTTTTGTCAGCGCTCAAACGGGTCAGCGGGTGGAAAAAATTCTAGATTTGGTCAATACAGCCGCCGAACAACACAAACGCCGCGTCACGACTGCTGTAATTAATGAAGTGCTACAAGAAGCTATCTCTTGGCATTCCCCGCCAACTACCCGCCAAGGGCGTCAGGGCAAGATTTATTACGGCACCCAAGTGAGCAGCCAACCCCCAGCGATCGCGCTATTTGTCAACGAACCCAAACGCTTCAATGACAACTATCGCCGCTACATCGAACGTCAATTCCGAAAACAGTTAGGCTTTACTGGAACCCCAGTGCGCTTATTCTGGAGAGGGAAAAAAGTCCGCGACATGGAAGCGGGCAGTCGTAGTAACCGAGCCACTCGCGTTTAATCAATTAAAAATGCAAAATGAAAAATTTTTGCATTTTTAATGTTTAATTTTTAATTTTCTATGGATTTACTGCGATCGCTCCCACTAGGGCTGTACCTCGAACAACCAATCACTTGGCTGCATCACCTCGACCCCAGGGTGAAAATAGCTTGGTTGATGAGCTTTCTCATCGCTCCAGTTTTGGCAAATCCCCTCTGGCGCATCGCGCTGGCGGTGCTGCTAATTGCCATTACTTTGACGGCGGCGATTCCATTGCGCGTGTGGAAGCAACAAATGGGTTGGCTATTGATGCTGTGCTTTTTTGTCTTCATCCTGAGCATAATTGCGCCCGATGGACTTGCATCAGACTCTCAGCGCCGTCTCCCAGCCGATGATGTATCTTTTGGGCAACCCGCTACTTTGAAGCCAGGAGTTGTCAAATCAGCTTCAACTCAAAACCCAGACGCGATCGCCCTTGTCTCTACTCAAAACTCTTCAAACTACCGCTACGTCCTGTTCCACCAAGGGCCAGTCAAAATTACTCGCAAGTCCTTGGATCTAGCGATTAACGTCAGTACCTTACTGTTTACCTTAATTTACAGCACTAACCTCTTTTTGCTGACGACAGCTCCAGAGGAAATTACTGCTGGGATCGAGAGTTTGATGGAACCGCTACGGGCATTCAAAATTCCCGTGACAGAAATTGCTCTGACCTTGACTTTATCGCTGCGCTTTATTCCCCTGGTTTTAGAAGAAGTGCAGAATTTAGTTCGTTCCGTGCGGACACGGGCAATTAACTGGAAAAAACTGGGCATCCGAAAAAGCCTGCAACTTTGGTTGATGGTTGCGGAACGGTTGCTAGAAAATCTCCTCTTACGAGCCGATCAAATTGCCAGCGCGATGAAGGTTCGCGGCTTTACCAGTCCCGATCGCCATCGCGTCCAGTGGCACCAGTTGCGTCTCAAAAAGAGTGACTGGGCGGGGCTAGTGAGTTTAGTCGTACTCTGGGGGGCACGGCTGATCTGGGGATGGGAGGGTTAATACCAATTCACTATTTTGATGCCACATTTGCGCTCCCCCCAAATCCCCGCGCTAACGCGCCGCTTCGCTAGTAAAAAGGGGGGCAATAGACGTATTTGTGGCAGACATAAACAGGAACGCAACATCACCGCATAGTCAGGGCAACCACAAGGGATTGCCCCTACAAAACGCTATATGTATAAGCCGCGCTAGTAGGTTGGGTTGAGGAACGAAACCCAACACACATAAACATTTGTTGGGTTTCACTATCGTACCGCTACGCGGAAGCAAGCTACAACCATTCCCTACAGCTTAAGTCAGTGCCATTCGATTTAAGTCAGTTATCAAGATTAGGAATAGATGAAATTGCTGGGAAGAAGGTGCAGAAAAACTATGTAGTAATCTTGGTAAATTTAGCTCCAAAAAAGCCAATTGCTATGAGCAACTCACGACGGTAGCAAGATATAACAAAGCTTTCAACTCTGCTTTCAACTCTTACCAGCTCGTCCAACCAAGTTCGCAATCATAAATCGCAATTGAGTAGGGTTAATCGGTTTAGCCAGATGCATTTGGAACCCAGCAGAGATTGCCCTTTGACGCTCTTGTTCGCTAACGTAGGCAGTGGTTGCCGCTGCCGGAATTTGTCCTCCGGCTTCAACGTCAAGCTCTCTCACCTGACGAATCAAGCAGTAACCATCTTCCTCTGGCATCCCAATATCTGCTAGCAGCACATCGTATCTAGTAGGGTTTTCAGTCAGAGCCGCGATCGCTTCCCTGGTCGAGGAAACAACCACCACTTCAACTCCCAAATCTTCCAACATCCACTTCATGAGGTCGCGGCTAGCTGCCTCATCATCTACAGCCAAGACGCATAAGCCTTCAAGGGATGGAATTTCACCACTCAAGGCATCCAGCGGCTCTTCCAAATCGCTCGGCTCTAAATAACTCAGCGGTGTAAACTCCGGTGGCATCGATTGCAGAGGCAGTCTCACGGTCATTGTGGTTCCTTGCCCCTCGCCTGGACTCTCTGCTTGAACTGTGCCGCCGTGAAGTTCCACAAGATGACGGACGATCGACAAGCCCAATCCGAGTCCCTGACTCGCTTTGCTACTGCTGGAATCTCCTTGGCGGAAGCGATCGAACACATACGGGAGCAAGTCGGCTCGGATGCCTTGTCCCGTGTCGCTGACTCGAATCTGGGCGTGAGTCTGCACAGGTTCCAGCGTGATTTCCACGCGCTCACCGGATGGCGTGAACTTAATAGCGTTAGTAAGTAAATTCCACAGAACTTGTTGTAAGCGATCGCTATCTCCCACAACTGTCACCGAGTTCAACTGCGAAACAATTTGAATATTTTTCGTCTCGGCGGACAATTGCACAGACTCAATGGCTGCACTCACTACTGAGACCAAATCAATTGGACGAGTGTTTAGATGAAGTTTCCCGCTCGTAATCCGTGAAACATCCAACAGATCCTCAATTAATTGAGCTTGCGCCTTAGCACTCCGTTCGATCGCTTCCAAGGCGCGAGTGACTGTTACTTCATCTAGCTGGCGCTGGCGTTTGAGGAGAAGTTGCGCCCAGCCCAGCATACTATTGAGCGGGTTACGAAGTTCATGGGAGAGGTTTGAGAGGAAGTCATCTTTGGCTAGATTTGCCGTCTCCGCCTGTTGACGAGCTGACTGTTCCTGCGTCAAGAGATGCGATCGCTCTGTCTCAAACTGCTTCCGTTCGGTGATGTCTTCAATCGCCAGCAAAATCATTTGAGCATCGCCCTCTTGAATAACTTTCCAACCATTTAGCAGCATGGTTTTCTGTCCAATTCCCTCAAACCAATGCTCAACCTCAAAGTTTTGAATATTGGTATCGTTGGCAAGAAGGTTTTCTAGAAGCGATCGCAGTCCGGGCAAGTTCCAATGACCATTCCCCAGTTCAAAGATCGGCGATTGCGCGGTTTCTGGTGGCGAAACCTGAAACGTTTCATAGAACGATCGATTGGCTTTGTTCACCCGGAAGTCAGAATCAAGCACGATTAATGGCACTTGTACCGTCTCCACAATTGCTTCCGCGTAATTCCGGGCGGATTCTAGCGTGGCTGCACTGCGTTTAAGGGCATCAATATCGACCAACACTAACACCACGCCGTCAATCTGGTTTTCTGTAGTGCGATAAGGACGGATGCGGAGGTTGTACCAATGCCCCTCTTTAGTTTGGACTTCTAGCTCCTTGACGCTAAGCGATTCAAGTACCTCCAAAATCAGCGGTTCTAAGTCAGGAATGTTGAGATTGGCTCTGATGTCGCTGAGAAGTCGTCCGGTATCGGCGGGAATGAAATTGAACAGTCTCTGCGCCATTGGCGTAAAACGCCGAATCCGTAAGTCGTTTGTCAATATCAAAATCGGAATATTGATGCTGGCAAGCAAATTCGTCAAATCGTTGTTAACTTGGTTTAATTCAAGATTACGAAAACGAAGTTCTTCGTTTGTCGTGTTGAGTTCTTCATTGGTTGCCTGAATTTCTTCTTTGGCAGTTTCTAACTCCTCATTGGTGCTTTGCAACTCC
Organism: Coleofasciculus sp. H7-2; assembly: GCF_042747725.1. NCBI lineage: Bacteria > Bacillati > Cyanobacteriota > Cyanophyceae > Coleofasciculales > Coleofasciculaceae > Coleofasciculus > Coleofasciculus sp. H7-2. The sequence continues at coordinate 35,214 of NZ_JBHZGO010000073.1, read as the reverse complement.
TCGTTACTCGACAGGATTTCTTCATTGGCAACTTTGAGGTCTTGATTGATGTTCTCCTGCTCTTGAATCACCGCTTGCAGATACTCCTGAGTCGCTGCCTGTTCTAGGTTTACAGCCGCGAGTTCCTGCCTCAGCCCAGCATTCTCAAGCTCTAAGTCTCCCGGCTCTGGGCTTTCAGGATCGATCGGGCTGAGGCTGTTCACCGTAGGTGGAGCTTCTTCAAACAGAACTAAAAAGTAGCGTTCTTCAGCAGTCGGAGCTTTAAACGGAATCACCTGAAGATTGACAATTCTGGAGCGATCGCCCTCTTCAATCCGTACCCCGTTCTTTCTGACTGGAATCTCTTGCCGTTGCGCTTGATAAATGGCGGCGCGTAGCTCCATCAGCAAGCCCTCTCGCACCATATTGAATAAGTTGAGATTGGCTGTTCCAGATACAAGTTTTAGGTAAAGATCGATTTCTCCCCGAAGTTGCAGCACCTCCATCTTGTTGTTGATCGCCACACCCACTGGGGCATAGTAATTCAAGATCAGTTGGTCAGTCTTCTTCTGTAAGTCAAAGCCATCAGTCGGATTCTGCTTCATCGGCTGACGGTCCCCTTTGGCGATCGCATGATTGCTGGTAACAAAAGAAAAAGTTGGATGAGTGGTGGTTAGCTTCTTGGCATAGATTTTGTACTTTTTGTCAATTGAAGTAAACAATTCCGAGTATTTACCTGTACTGTCTGAGGTGCCAAGCAGCAGAAAGCCAGTCGGGTTGAGACTGTAATGGAAGATGGGCACGATCCGTTTTTGCAGCGTCTCTCCCAAATAAATCAGCACATTCCGACAGCTAATCAGATCCAGGTTGGAAAAAGGCGGATCGCTGCCCAAGTCTTGGCGGGCAAACACACACAGTTCGCGCACAGCCTTACTGATTTGGTAGCCGCCCTCCTCAATGGCATTAAAGTATCTGCGGCGGCGTTCTGATGAGACATCTATCATCTGATTCTCTTGATAAATGCCTGACCTGGCTTTGTCGATCGCCGTTTCGCTAATATCTGTTGCAAAAATCTGGATCTGCGGCTGGGTTGCTTGATTCTCCAAAAACTCCAGCAGGCAGATGGCGATTGAGTAAACCTCTTCACCTGTCGAACATCCCGCGATCCATATCCGAATCGGAAATCCCGACTTATTTTGCGTAATCGTGGGAAAGACTTGCTTTTTCAACAGTTGAAACGCTTCCGGGTCGCGGAAAAAGCTGGTGACGTGGATCAGAATTTCTTCATAGAGCGCCTTGACTTCAGCCGGATTGTCTTGCAAATAGCGAGCATAATCCTCCAAGTTTTCCAGCTTGTACAACAGCATCCGTCGCTGGATTCGGCGAGCGAGCGTGGTGGGCTTGTAGTGGCTGAAATCAACACCAGTGGCCGTTCGCAATAACGCAAAAATCGTTACCAGGGCATCTCCCGGCTCAAGCAATTCCGCAACCGCGATCGGCGGCAGTGGGTAAACCAGTAGCGGATTGCGACTGAAGTTGGCCAGTTCTTCGGCAATCTTTTCCGGCGGCAGAATAAAATCGACATTCCCTGTGGCGACAGCGGTAATGGGCATACTGTCGAATTTTGCTGTGTCTTCACACTGAGCAAACGTCACGCCTCCGGCTGCCTTGATTGCCTTCAGCCCCAGCGAACCGTCTCCATCCGATCCTGATAAAACCACGGCGATCGCTTTGTGTCCGCGATCGGATGCCAAGGATACAAAGAAGGCATCACCCGGCATATATTTCCCTTGAACTTTCTCTCGCGGCGTCAGTTGCAGCATCCCTTGAGACAGCACCATCTTGGTGTTGGGCGGAATCACGTAAACCTGATTCGGCTCCACAGTCATCCCAGACTGCACCTCCTGCACAGGCATTTGCGTCGTTCTGGCGAGAATCTCGCACAACAGACTCTCGTGATTGGGGGATAGATGCTGAATCAGCACAAACGCCATCCCGGTATCTGTGGGTAAGTGCCTGAGTAACTCGGTAAATGCTTCCAACCCTCCGGCAGAAGCGGCAACTCCAACGATGGGAAAGGGAGCATCCATATTATCTTGCTGCGTCGCGTCGATCTCTTGCTGCGTCGCGTCGATCTCTTGCTGCGTCGCGTCGATCGCTTCAGCAGCAGTGGATTCGGATGTAGTTTGCAAGGGTTGAGCGGAGGTCATAAGAAGAAGTCTGGTACTGCAATTATTTAGCAGCTCAGGTTTATATTCTAGGTCGGTTTATTTACATCTTGCACCAACTGCCCCTAGGCTTTACCCAGGGGCTATACAAACGCGCGAACTGACAAGTCAGCGCTTCGCTATCGCCTGCTTTGGACTCGCGAAAAATCAATGATTTTCGAGCCTGCTCTCGTCAGGCTTTGGATGTGTAGCTCCACGCTTCAGGGTGTCTGTCAAAATAAGGCTCTTAAGGATAAACTAACCTCTCAAATCGCGGATAGAGCAAAGAAGAAACGGGAAGCGCAATGCTCTGGCTATATGTGAAGTGTAACTTGTACTGGCAGAGATAGAATTGACTAAGTGCAACTAGCGGTCACAAAAAGAATCTATGCCGGGACACGACATCATCGTCATTGGGACTTCGGCAGGCGGACTCAAAGCGCTGAGTACTATCGTTAGCGGTCTGCCCACTGACATCAATACTGTCTTCTTTATTGTTCAACATCTTGCAGCAGATAAGCCGAGTATTCTGCCCCAGATTCTTGAAGATGTCGGCTCTCTCCCCGCGTCTCACCCGACAGACGGAGAGAAAATCAAAACCGGGCGAATTTACATCGCCCCACCCGATCATCATCTGTTAGTCAACAGCGGAGTGATGCGTGTAGTGCGTGGACCGCAAGAAAACCGATTTAGACCCGCAATCGATGCGTTATTCCGTTCAGCCGCTCGCACTTATGGTTCAAGGGTTGTGGGTGTGGTTCTCACTGGCTACTTGGATGATGGCACAGTGGGGCTACAGGCGGTCAAGAAACGGGGCGGACTTGCGATCGTTCAAGACCCGAAAGAAGCAGAATACCCAAGTATGGCAAAGAGCGCACTGCGGTATGTCAAGGTAGATTACTGCATTCCGCTTGCAGAAATCCCAGACCTCTTGGTGCGTTTAGCAAGTGTTCCCGCAGTAGAGGAGGAGGCATACCCAGTGACTAAAGATATAGAAATTGAATCAAATATTGCTGAACAGGCAATGAACACTAAGGATTTTTTGAAAAACGTAGAACAGATTGGGACGCGGACAACTTACACCTGTCCTGAGTGCAATGGTAGCATTTGGCAAATTGGCAAAGAAGAACCGAGCCGATTTCGCTGTCATATAGGGCATTCCTTTACTGCTAATGTTTTTCTATCAGAGCAAACTCAGAATGTAGAAAACGCTTTGTGGTCGGCTGTTCGAGCTATGGAGGAAAAGGTAACGTTTTCGCGTCAAATGGCAGAGCGAATGAAAAATTACAATTTACAGAAAGCGGCAACAAAATATGAAGATCATGCGGAAAGCTTAGATAAAGAGGTATCCTTGATTCGCGAAATAATTCTAAACGGCTTTGCCACAAAACGCAGCATTGCCGAAGAAGATGAAGAGTCTTAGAGCAGCAAGAAAACCTTAAAAATGCAAAATTAAAAATGAAGAAAATTCTTAATTCCTTCTTTAAATTCTTAATTTTTTTCTTTAAATTTTTAATTTTTAATTTTCATGAAACCTTGGTTCTGGCGATCGCTTCCTCTACAACATCGAACTGGCTCAGAAGTATTCGCCGCCCTGTTTCTAGACGCAGGTAAAATTGCCACGCTACTTGAAAGTCCCTACAATCCACTCCAACACTCAACTGAAGCGAACAGAGCGATCGCTCGATATTCCATTTGTGCCGGTGCCCCGCGCCTTGTAGATGGAGCGCAGGCAATGTGGACTCCACCCGTCGGAGAGATCCTCCCCTTCCTGCGCCGCTTGCTGCAACGTTCTGCCTTCAAGGATGAGTCGATAGGGGCGCACTCAGAACTGCCTTTCACCGGCGGCTGGCTGGGATGGCTGGGTTATGACCTGGCTTGGGAGATTGAGCAGCTACCCAATTTAAACTCTGACCCGCTGCCATTCCCTGTTGCTTATTGGTATGAACCGGCGTCATTTGCCGTCCTCGACCACTGGAAACAAACGCTATGGCTAGCCGCTAGCGATGAAGCCGAACTCGATTCCTTGCAAAGCCTGCTGGAGCAAAAGAGCCGAACCCAGTGCGGGATAGCAGATTCTTCAATCCAAAATCCCAAATCCCCTCACTTCCATTTTTGGACGCCCCAAACTGATTACGAAGATGCGGTGCGGCAAGCGAAAAAGTATATTCAAGCTGGAGATATCTTTCAGGCAAATCTTTCCATACGCTTTGAAAGCCACATCACTGCCCATCCTTGGGCGATTTATCAGGCGTTACACCAAATCAATCCTTCTCCCTTTGCCAGCTATTGGCAGACGCCGTGGGGGGCACTCATCAGCTGTTCTCCAGAACGATTGGTTCAGATGCAAGATCGACAAGCGCAAACGCGACCGATTGCGGGAACGCGATCGCGCGGCACCACGCCCGCCCTCGACGAGCATCTGGCGCAAGACTTGATTGCCAATGCCAAAGAAAGAGCCGAACACATTATGCTGGTGGATTTAGAGCGGAACGACTTGGGGCGAGTGTGCGAGTGGGGTTCTGTAGAAGTCAACGAACTTTTCACGATTGAGCGCTACAGCCATGTCATGCACCTCGTGAGCAACGTCATCGGCAAAATTCGCCCAAACTACGACGCTGTTGACCTGATTCGCGCCTTCTTCCCCGGCGGCACCATCACTGGCTGCCCGAAAGTCCGCTGCATGGAAATCATTGAAGAACTCGAACCCGTGCGTCGCAATTTGTTCTACGGTTCCTGTGGCTTTCTCGATTGGCGTGGAGACTTGGACTTAAATATATTGATCCGCACCCTCCTCTATCCCAATCGTGCCGATGTAGCGATGGTTTACGGGCAAGTCGGGGCGGGAATTGTTGCCGATAGCGATCCAGAGCGAGAATGGCATGAGTCTCTACACAAAGCTCAAGCTCTGCTAGCAGCCCTGGGAAGTTTTAATGTTATTAGTGATTAGTTCTTGGTCATTCGTCAAGTGTCATTGACGAGTGGCTCGTGGTCAGACACGGTTTTGAACAATTAGCCATTCGCCATTAGCAACTAGCAACAGAATGATTCGGCTGGGAACGGATATTGTGTATATGCCTCGGATTAAAGCAGCTGTTGAACGCTTTGGCGATCGCTTCTTGCAGCGCGTCTATACCCTAGATGAACAACAAGATTGCGGGTACACTCAAGACGATAGCAGCCGCCTTTCTATCAACCAGCTAGCAGGGCGCTGGGCGGCAAAAGAAGCCGTTGCTAAAGCACTGGGAACTGGGTGGCGGGGAGTCAGCTACACCGATATTGAGATTCGACGCCTACCCACGGGTGCGCCGCAAGTGTTTCTCCACCATTCAGCTGCCGCCCAGACAGCAGGCTGGGGAGATTGTCAGTGGCAGCTAAGCATCAGCCATGATGGGGATTATTCTGTAGCCACAGCCATCCTCGTTTGCTTACGCTAAAAAGCGCCGCCAATTCTCAAACATTATCTCTGAGGTGCCCGAATCAAGCTATCATCTGCATAGTTTGAACTAGAGTGAAACTCTTGGGTTTCAACAGAGAGCGGCGGGCGCGATCGCACTGCCGCTTACACTCTTTGACTTTTCCCAATCTCTCACTTAAGGATGGACATTCTTCGCGTGGATGTTAATGAGCAGCGAAACCTATTTAAATCACCCTACATTTGGCTTACTTTACAGAGTGTGTCTGCTTGAGGACAGCCAGGAATTATTTACGACCCTTTATGCCCAGCGTCTCTTCTTTTTGGTGAATACCAGTCCTAGCGGCATCAAGTTTGAACCGATTACCCGTAGCGATGGTCGCCTCATGGTGGAAAACCGTTTGCGGATGCTCCGTCGCAGTGGTCAAATGGAGGATTACGAAGGGCTTCAGGCTATTCATAAGCGAACATTTCAATAGGGGCAAGCGATTATAAAGTTAAAAAAGGATGTTTAATGCAAGCATTTTTAATTCTTGCTTCTGTGCCTATTTTCAAGTGAAGTCTAATGACTGGAGCGATCGCCCAACGCCTTTTTCAAATTCGCCAACAACTGCCGGAATCTGTCCGCCTCATCGCCGTTACTAAACAGGTTTCCCCTGAAGCCATGCGCGAAGCTTATGCAGCGGGAGTACGGGATTTCGGCGAAAGTCGCATATCTGAAGCTGAACTCAAACAAGCGCAACTGCAAGATTTACCAGACATCACCTGGCACCTGATTGGACACCTCCAGAGTAATAAAGCTCGAAAAGCCCTAGAACAATTTCAGTGGATTCACTCTATAGATAGTTTAAAATTAGCCCAACGATTGAACCAACTGGCGCTTGAGCTGTCGCGTCCGCCCTTCATCTGCCTCCAAGTCAAACTGCTGCCAGATCCTAACAAGTACGGTTGGACAGTTCCCGAACTGCTTGCCGATTTACCAGCCCTGAATGAGTGCTACAATCTGCAAATTCAAGGTTTGATGACAATTCCCCCTTTCGATCTCAATGCTTCTGAAATTCTGTCAGTATTTGATAGCACCCGCAAATTAGCCGATGAAATCAGACAGCAAAACTGGTCGAATATTCAAATGCAGCAGCTATCAATGGGAATGTCGGATGATTACCCTCTAGCCGTGCAAGCTGGGGCAACGATGGTACGTTTGGGGCGAATTCTTTTTGGGGAACGGACACCCTGAAAAGTCCCACTACGCCAACAAAAGTCAACATCTACTCCGAATAGATGAGTAGGGTAATTAACAGGCATCGGATATTATATTGCCAGCACGACTATATGATTGTTATTGTCGTTTCCTTAAACTAGGACTGCTGCCTCAAGGGTGCCCTGCGATCCCAGCCCCAGAGTCTAACCTTAAATTGTGATGGAGCGTGAACTGTGAATAATATTTTTTCTAAGCTACGAGATTTCGTGGGTCTCAATGAGCCAGCCAACTACGAGTATGACGAGTACGAAGAAGCGGATGCAGAAGAGTACCAAAATCTCTATCAAGAACAGCATCCTCAACCGACGACAGCAGAAGAAGAACGTCGCCAGAGCCGTCGGACGCGGACAAGCACACCTGTTGCACGAGAAGTAGAAATGGGGACAACAATGAATAATGTAATTGGTATGCCCGGATCGGTGAATGGTATTTCGGAAGTGGTCGTGATGGAGCCGCGTTCTTTTGAAGAAATGCCCCAAGCAATTCAAGCTTTGCGCGAACGGAAGTCAGTGGTGTTAAACCTGACGATTATGGACCCAGATCAGGCGCAACGGGCTGTAGACTTTGTTGCCGGTGGCACTTATGCAATCGATGGGCACCAAGAGCGAATCGGCGAAAGTATCTTTCTGTTTACACCAAGCTGCGTTCAAGTCAGTACCCAGACTGGCGTGGTTCACGAAGTGCCTCAACCGCAAGTACGGATTCCCCGTCCCTCTGCTCCCTCCCCAGCTTGGTCAAACGAACCGACTCGGATGGCGCAGTAAAAGTTCTGAGTCGATACGCTTGTTAGCGGTCAATGGTTAGTCGTAAAGACTCAAAACAACTGACCGCCGACAGCGGACTTTTCATGCTGATAGGGATCGGGAGATGAGGTTGGCTACTAAATTCGGCATGATTGGTGGCGGGGTAATGGGAGAAGCTCTGTTATCCCGCCTGATGCAAAAGCAGCTTTATGCCCCAGAGGAAGTCTTGGTGAGCGAGCCGCAAAGAGAGCGGCGAGACTTTTTGGCGCAGCAGTACGGCATCCAGGTGACGGCAGAGAATCGGGCGGTGGCGGCGGCAAGGGATGTGCTGTTACTGGCGATTAAACCTCAAGTGTTTGCAGCGGTGGCGGCAGACTTGGCGAAGGAAATTTCTGCCCAAGAGTCGCCGCCGGTGGTTATTTCGATTATGGCGGGTGTTTCTTTGAGTCAACTGGAAGTGGCTTTTCCCCAGGCTCCAGTGATTCGGGCGATGCCGAATACTCCGGCGACGGTAGGGGCGGGAATGAGTGCGATCGCGCTTGGTCAGCACGCCACCAAGCGCCACCTAGAACAGGCAAAGGCGATCTTCCAGGCGGTGGGAGAGGTGGTTGAGGTGCCAGAATCCTTAATGGATGCGGTGACAGGACTTTCGGGTTCGGGTCCGGCTTATGTGGCACTGATGGTGGAAGCGCTCGCAGATGGTGGGGTGGCGGCTGGATTGCCAAGAGCGATCGCGTCTTCGTTAGCCCTACAAACCGTTCTGGGGACTGCCCAGCTCTTGCACGAATCGGGAATGCATCCCGCTCAACTCAAAGACCGAGTGACTAGCCCTGGAGGTACAACTATCGCTGGGATTGCCCAGTTAGAAAGGGCTGGTTTCCGTTCGGCTTTGATTGAAGCAGTGGTGGCGGCTTCTCGGCGCTCTCAGGAGCTTGGTCGTTAAGATACTCTTCATGCTGCCAGAAGTAAAATGATTTGTTAACAATACTTTATGTGGCAAAAATGGGCGAGTAGAATCTTTATTTTTAGCCTTTTGCTGATACTAGCTGTTACACTCTTTCCTTATGATTTCGCCTTTAAAGAGAATGCTATTAAAATAAACTATCGCTTTCTCACTTCAGAATTTTTTAAATTAAGAAATTTTTACGACTTAATCACTAACGTTTTATTATTTTTTCCTTTTGGTTTTACCTTTTCCTGTTTGACACAGCGAAAAAGATTTCCAGGAATAAAGATACTTGGTTTCACCTTATTAACTTCTTTTTGTTTGAGTTTTATAATTGAGGTTTTGCAATTATTTATCCCTTCTCGAAGTTCCTCTTTATTTGATATTGGTTCCAGTATTTTAGGTGCTTTTATCGGCTTTTTATGCTTTCGTGTGGGGAAAGATAAAATCCAGGGAGCCACCTTAAATCTTGTTAGAAGCAATAAGAGTTTCCTTTCAATCAAAAAGTTAACGGCTGTTTTTATTGGATATATTATATTGATTTTTATAACAACGCTCGTTTGGCAAAATTCTGGAAGTCTCAGCAATTGGAATCAAACTTTCCCGCTGAGTATTGGCAATGAGCCAACGGGAAATAGACCTTGGAAAGGATATATTTCCGAGCTATATGTCGCGAATAAAGCAGTTTCAGACCAAGAAGCAGAATCCGCATTTTCCTCGGAAATTCCATTTTCTGCAATCAAAAAATACCTAGTAGCTGTATATCAGTTGGCAGGTACAGGCAGTTACCCCGATTTAACTGGGCACCTTCCAGATTTATCTTGGCGACAAAATTCTCCAACCACTCAGGATCAAAGAGGTGTTTCTCTCGATTCCAATCATTGGCTAGAGACAAAAAGCTCTGTAGCTTTGATGACACAAAAGATTGCCGCAACTTCTCAATTTACGCTAGGTGCCGTTGTCGCTACTGCGGACATAATGCAGCATGGCCCTGCCCGAATTATTTCACTTTCAGCAGATGATGAAAACCGCAATTTTACCCTTGGACAAAAGGGATCGGATTTAGTGTTTCGAGTGCGAACTCCAATCACCGGAAAAAATGCCACAAGTTATCAACTAAATGTTCCAGATGTTTTTGGGGACACCAACAATCATCAGCTGCTTCTCACCTATAAAGGGTCAATTCTTCAAATTTACATAGATGGAGTAAAACAACCCTACGCCCTGAAACTGATTCCCGAAGTGATGACTTTTCAGCTATTACCTTTTGATGCTAATAGTATCAAGCTAGAAATCTACAAGATTTTGTATTATGGATTAATCTTTATCCCTCTCGGTTTATTTTTAGCACTCATTCGTGCTAAAACCAGGGGAAAAGTTATTTTTTATGCCTTATTGCTTTGTGGAGGAATTTTAGCCCCCGCTTTAATATTGGAAGTCATGTTAGCAACTGGAACTCAGAGAGCAATTAGGCTGGAGAATCTACTCTTTAGCATGGCACTTGCTGTTAGCACCATGCTAATCGTGAAACGGTGGGCTGAATCTTGGTTACGCGGCGAGATAGCAGCATAAAAAAGAGCAGAGACGCGAAATGGCATTGAGTACCGGAACGCTTACGCATCTCTACTCGTTAGGAACTTTGTTCGGGTTCTGTTGCTAATTTTTGACCTACTTGGGGTTCGGTACCGGCAAGTAAACGCTCAATGTTGCTGCGGTGTCGCCAGACGACGTAGATACCGCCAGCGCTCGCAAATATTAGATAAGGTAACGGCTGCTTGAAAATTAGCATCAAAATGGAAACCGCGATCGCGCCCGCAATGGAACCGAGGGAGACAATTCGAGAAACGGCGATAACCACGCCAAACACCGCCGCCGTTCCCAACGCCACTGGTAGGGACATGGCTAATAAAACGCCGAGGCTAGTTGCAACTGATTTACCACCCGTGAAGTTCAGCCAGACAGATTTACTATGACCGACGGTGGCAGCGAATCCGGTGCCAGCGACTAGCCAAGATTGCCAGGTGGCAGGCAGGACAGGCATTGGTGCAAAGGTATACAAGGCGTAAACCAACGCGATCGCGCCGACTCCTTTCAACAGATCGATCGCTACCACCACGATGGCTGGCCCTTTTCCTAGGGTTCTGAGAACATTGGTGGCACCCGTCGAGCCAGATCCTTGCTCTCGAATATCAATCCCTTTGAGCCAGCGTCCTGCCATATAACCCGTAGGAATCGAGCCTAAGAGATAGGCTGCGATTAACAATGCCCCACTTAAAGCCAGCTGTAGACCCATCTAACGCCTCTTGCTTGTAGCTCAATTAGTCTGTCGCTAATATCTCATATCAGCGGACATCTGCTGAGGATCGGGTGCAAAAGCTAACCAGAGGGGAAATTGCAGCAGCGACAGATTAATCTGCTCTTCTGTCTCATCAATGATAATCAGCGGCATCTGCCGTTCCTTGACGAGACGCTCTGCCTTTTGCACGACCGCTTCTGGGGATTCAAACAAAACAATTCCTTGTTCTGGACCAAAATCAGCGCGGGAAATGCCCAGACAGTCTTGTAAACCCCGCCGCCATTCTCCTAATCGTTCTGGGGAGTTAGCGAGGAGCAGGGCGCGAACGCGATCGCCATACAGCGTGCTTAATACCGAGATGACCGACGAAGCAATCAGGATATTTTGCAAGCGACTGCCCATCGTCCGCAAAGCGCCTCTTCCCCCTTGCGCGAAAAACCAGTTCGCAACTCGCTCCGCATGAACCGGCTCAAAGGTACGACGCAATTGCCAGGGCGGGCCATAATAGTCAGGTCGCGTCCGGTACTGGTCTAAAATACTGCGAATTTGTTTTGCAGTTGATTGAAAGCTCTGTTCTGTAAATTTGGGGTTTACAGGCGATGCCGCCTTCGATTCCACCGCTGGAACTGGCTTTGCGGGTTCCGGTTCCTTCTGGAGTTGCAATTCTTCTGCCGCTACCACCAAATCTTGTAAGCTACCGACGAGATAATCTTTAAAGCCTTGCACCCGAATTGCCAGTTCTTGGGAGGTGCCAGCAAAGCTTCTTCGCATTTCCTCTCGGATGCGTTCCCGTCGTCGTTCCAGTTGTTCTACGGAAATTTGTAGTGTCTGTCTGCGTTGTTCCAGCTCGTTCAAAGACTCCTGCACCAGGCGACTTAAAGCCGCTTGAGTTTGAGCCATCTGGTCTTGCAGCATTTTGTTATGAGAAGCTTGCAGTGCGGCAATTTCCTGAATTAATGCCTCCTCTTGCCGTTGTAAATCAGCCACTCGTTGCTCTAGAACAGAGACGGGATCTGGCGTTTTTACTGTCTCATTGTCAGCGGGATTGTCCACCGCTACAGTTACACTTGGCTCCTCAGAATTATCTGATGCCTCAACAACGGCGACAATTTCCGCTTCTGAATCATCAAATACCTCCACAACGGCGACAATTTGCGTTGCTACAAGATTGTCTGAGGCTGGATCGGGAGTTACAGTTTCCTCTTCTTGCTCTTCTAAATTGTCCGATGTTTCAACAACTGGCGCTTGCTCTTGCTTTTGTTCTTGCTCTTGTTCTTGGGTTTGAGGTTCGTCTGAATTCATCTAACAACTAACAATTAACAACTAACAACTAACTACTCAGGACTCAGTTGTAGGGACGCGCATCTGTGTGCCCCTACGCACTTACTTTTGGACAGCGTTGTTCCAGGCAAGTTTTTAGCATTTTGGGATCGAAGAGAACCGGCAAAAAGTGAATGCTTTTGACTTCTTTGAAGTAAAACAGAATCGGCACTGGAGTCCAGAATATCTGCCAATTTTGCCATTCTTGGTAAGGAAAACGTCGAATTAAGGTTTGGGAACGATAAACATCTAATGCTGTTTCGGTGAATTGCAGGCGAATTGTTGCCGCCTGAAACAGCAGGAACAACCCAAATGCAGCGATCGCTAAACTCACCCAAGGTTGAACTAATAACAGCCCAATCGAAGCTGCCACCAACACCAAAGGGAGTGCGTAGCTGGGTGCCAGTTCAACAGTTTGTGATGGTAAAGAAGACGCAGTAGTAGTCACAGGCATAAACCCGGTATTGTAAACTATCGTACTAGACCTACCCACTTTCTTGGCGTACAAGCTGAAGTGGGACGGCAGCTGAAAGACTATCCAAAACTCCTGAAACTCTTGAAAAATCGTAGGGAATGGTAGAGCGATAGCGTTACCCAACAAACTGCACCAGTGCTGGGTTTCGTTCTAAGGGCCCAGCCTACACATCCGAGATTTGGATAGTCTTTCAGGGGGCGGCAGTCTAAATCCCGATTCGAGATTAAAATCGGGATTGCAACTTTATTTATTTTAAAGGTTTTCAGCCTCAGACCCCTTTAAGTACGGCACTACCAGTTCCCTGAAACATCAACCACGATAAGAAAAAGTTAGAAATAAAGATAGCCAGCAAAGCTGTGACGACTGCCGTGGTGGTCGATTGTCCAACGCCTTTTGCTCCCCCAGTGGTTGTTAAGCCCCAACTGCAACCAATTACGGCAATCAGCGCCCCAAAGCAAAATGCCTTAATTAATGCACTACACAAATCCCAGACTTGCAGGAAATTCCGGGCAGACTCTAAAAATATAGTTGGGGAAATTCCGTAGAGATTTCTAGCAATTAGCAATCCCCCCGCCATGCCGGTGAGGATAGACAAAATGGTTAAAACTGGCAGCATTAAGCAGCAGGCGATCGCGCGGGGAATCACTAGGTAATCAATCGGGTCGGTTTTCAGCATATAGAGGGCGTCAATTTGCTCGGTGACGCGCATCGTGCCAATTTCAGCGGCAAACGCCGAACCGACTCGTCCCGCCAAAATCACGGCAGTCAGGACGGGGCCAAGTTCCCGGCATAAGGAAAGCGCCAGCACTCCGCCCACAGCACTACCCGCACCCAAGTTGACAAATTCTCGCGCCACCTGAATAGTAAATACCATGCCGACAAAACCGGCAGTGACTAGAGCAATTAAGAGCGATTCTGGACCAACCATTGCCATTTGGTCGAGGGTGTTGCGCCGATGGATTTTTTTGGTCAGGAGGTGAACCACCACCTGCCCACCCAGCAAAATCGCCGCCAGCAATCGCTGACCCCATAACTCTAAGCTGGAACCGGAAGTAGTCTCGCTCAAGGATGCCCTGCTGACTCAACAACTTTGTAAAGCATAGCTGATGAGCGGCGAGCTACAAGAATCTCTTTTGTGCTGTTTGTGTTGTAACTCAGCATTCGAGGGGCGGGGAGACTCTGCCCCTACGGCACTCCTCTAGAAAGAATGAATGAATTTCTGAGATATGTTTACGGACTTTAAACAAGATTTTTAAGGTTTATTTAAGATTTCTGACAGATCGGCATAGCGTCCGCGATCGCTCCTATTGTATATAAAGGTTGAAAGTATCGTTCCCGATTCCACGCTCGGCAGTTCATTCACACCCACGGTTTCATGAACATTTTGCCTAACTATTTCCGTTCCCTCATCCTGACGAGTTTTCTCAGCTTCACCGCCCCGATTCTCCTGTTCGCTAGTGTGTTGGCAAGTCTGTCCATACTGGGTTACATTCCCCTCCTCGAAGCAGTCAGTCAGTGCGGCAGAGCGCTGATTTTGGAGTTTCTCACCGTCTTCGGCAGCGGGTGTTCCATCGAAGGTCTTCTGGTAATCGGTTTTACCTGTAGCATTGCTGGAGCCATGTTTGACACCTACGCCTTTTATCGTTACCAAAATTTACGTGGAAATTAATCTTCGGCGATCGCTTTCGTCGTTGCCAAATCTCCAACCCTCACCAAGAGTTCTGTCGCGCGATCGCAATTCTGACAGAATTCGTTAGAAAATGCTGTCTTTACCCAAGTCAGGCAAGATTGTGCCCCCCAAAAGTGAGGCACAACCACAAAAGGCTTACTTCACAGATTCCAGCGACCACAATTTAGCTTCATTTGTGTCGAATCTGGTCGTAAATCTTCAAATATTCCGCTCCGGGATCGTTCCACGAGTAGTCATACTCCATACCCTGAAGCGCAAGCTGGCGAAACTCTTCCGGATGGTTGTACCACAGCTTAAAAGCACGCTCCATTGCTGACTCAAACGCAAGCTCATCACTGTGATAGAACACATAGCCATTCCGTTCTTCCGGAGGCTTAGTTTGGTCGTAGTCTCGGTCAAACACAGTATTCACCAGTCCACCCACTGCCCGCACAACTGGCACCGTGCCGTACTTTAAGCCAATCATCTGAGTCAGTCCGCAAGGTTCGTAGTAGCTAGGGACAATAATCATATCCGCCCCTGCATAGATCAGGTGGGATAACTCTTCATTAAAGGCAAGTTCTAGATGAACGTCAGGATTATCGTTCAAAAAGCCTTTTTCGTACTGGAAATGGGCATTGATTCCCGGTTCTGTTGCCGAACCCAACAACACAAATTGCGCCCCATTGTTGAGCGCGTAGTAAATGGCATGATGGACAAGATGAACGCCTTTTTGAGCGTCTAAGCGACCGATGTAGGCAACGATAGGTTTATCAACGTCGCCAAGCAGAAGTCTCTCCCGGAGGGCTTTTTTAGTCTTGGCTTTTTCTTCAAAGTTTTCTTTGCTGTAGCGAATGGGTATATAGCGATCGCTTTCGGGATTCCAAAAATCATTATCAATGCCGTTGAGTACCCCAGTGAATTTATCCTGGTGCAGATGCAAAGTATGACCTAAACCACAGCCGATCTCCGTGCAGCGGGCTTCCCAGGCATGGTGGGGCGAAACGGTAGTCACGGCGTTGGCGTAAACAATCCCCCCTTTCATAAAGTTCAAGGCAAAAGGGTTGAAGCTATCTTGCAGGCGATCGTAAGTGAAGTAGTAAGATTCGTTATTCAGTCCGGTTGCCCACAGGATCTCTGTACCGCCCATCCCTTGATGTTTGAAATTGTGAATGGTGTAGCAAACCCGTTGATGACCCATCTCATACTTGTAATTCTCGAAGAGCATGACTGGAACTAAGCCGGTCTGCCAGTCATGGCAATGAATGATATCAGGTCGCTTGTTGCTTTGGAGGAGAAATTCTAAAGCGGCTTTGCTGAAGAACGCAAACCGCATATTGTCGTCGTTGCACCCGTAATAACAGCCTCGATTGAAGAAATTATCTTCAGAGTGGGGTTCGATAAAGAAACACACCCGCCCGTGTACCCAGCCGCAATAAACTGAACAGTGAACTTTACCGCCATACCAAGGTACCCACAAGTCACGGTAAGCATCGTGGAGTCCCCAGATGTGGTCGTACCGCATACAATCGTACTTAGGCAGAATAAGCTCGACGCAATTTCCCTGTTTTTCTAACTCCCGACTCAGCCCGTAAACTACATCTCCCAAACCACCAGCTTTGATGACAGGAGCGCATTCAGAGGCAATTTGTACGATGTACATTTTTACTCCTCTTGAGATAGAAATCTATTTTCTTAATTTCACAAAAGTATATATATACCTAAGCAATAGCGACCCCACCATTCGGTATAAACAAGCCGGACATCGTTGTTTGATTCCAGCTTCCTTCGCTGGATGCGACCCGTAGAATAGAGAGCAAAGTTCGTCTGAGTTATGAGGAGGCTTTTCGCAAATGGTACAGACACCATCCAAACCCTTAATCTTGGAAGAGTTTCTGAAGCTACCAGAAACGAAACCCGCTAACGAATACATTGATGGTCAAATTATCCAAAAACCTATGCCGCAAGGGAAACACAGCACAATTCAGACAGAACTACCCGGTGCTATCAATGCAGTTGTCAAGCCTCAGCGCGTTGCAAGAGCTTTTTCAGAACTGCGGTGTACTTTTGGCGGACGATCAATTGTGCCAGATGTGTCCGTATTTACCTGGGCTAGAATTCCCCGCGATGAGAATGGCGAAATTGCTAACGTTTTTCAAGCAGCTCCTGATTGGGTAATTGAAATCTTATCGCCCGACCAAAGCCAAACGAAAGTCACCAAAAAGATTCTGCATTGTCTAAAATATGCCACTCAAATGGGTTGGCTGATCGATCCAAAGGAGCAAACGGTGTTTGTTTATCTTCCAAATCAGCTTTTGGAAGTATTTGATGAATCAGAACAGCAACTTCCTGTGCCATCTTTTGCTAATGAGCTGCGACTTACAGTGGGAGAGTTGTTTTGTTGGCTGTTGGAGTAACCTAAATTAATTAGCGATCGCGTCTTGGTCTTGTTTGAGTTAGGCGATCGCAAGGTGAACCTATTCTATTGGGGGCTAAGCGGTTGCAAACTCCGTCAGCGATCGCTTACTTGGATGCTGAAATCCCAAAACAATATCTTCATGGGGAACCCCTGCTTCTAGCAAGTCATTCACAATTCCCTGCTTCGTCCAATCCTCCTCAACCCAAATCTTTCCATCTCGAATTCGCAGGTAAACCATTACTCCCTGCACTCTGAGCTTGCCATCCCAGCCAACGTGAAACCAAAAGTAATGATCTCGAACCTCATCAAATGATAAGCATTCCTCTACACCATCTCTAGGAGTGTTAGATGCCCACTCATAGTATTCCATTAAGATTTTCTTGATTAAGTTGCGATAGTGATTTAGTTTGTCCATCGAGAACAATGATAAGAGCCGATTTGACAACGTTGTGATAAATATCCTTGAGCTGGCATCTGAAGCACCAAACTTTATCCTTATTTTAGGACTAAGGTACAGAGAGGCGATCGCTCTCCTACATCTACAAGATTTAAGCCCTATCAATATCCAATAACCCAAGGTAATTTTAGGATAGGGGACTGTAAGCTTTATCCATTGGTTGCCTATGCCTGCTCTAGACATCTATCACGATGCTATGAAGAATGCACTCGTCAAAGATGGGTGGACAATTTCTCACGATCCGTTTCATCTGCGATGGGGCAAAAAAAGATATGTATGTCGATCTTGGCGCACGGCAACTCTTGGCAGCAGAACGGGAGGAGCGCAAAATTGCAGTAGAGATCAAGAGCTTTGTTGGTGCTTCCGAAATGGAAGACCTGAAAAATGCAGTCGGTCAGTTTGTTCTTTACCGAGCTGTAATGCGTCAAACCAATCCAAATCGGACTTTATATCTGGCAGTTCGCGACACAACGTTTAATTCTCTATTTGAGGAACCAATTGGTCAACTTTTAATTGCTGATGAAAATCTGAACCTAATCGTATTTGAAGCTCAAACCGAGGTAATTGTGCGATGGATACCCTAGAGAAATATCGAAAGATTATCAAGAGCGTTCTTGAACCGTACACTAAAATTCCATACGCTCATGGAGAACTTACTTGTAAGGCAGTTTTTGATGAATTAGCTGATAGCTATTTATTAGTTACTCTGGGTTGGGATGCGGCAAGGCGCGTTCATGGATGCCTTGTTCATCTTGATATTATTGAAGATAAGATTTGGGTGCAGCGAGATGATATAGAAGATGGCGTAACTAAGGAACTGGTTGCTGCGGGAATTCCTAAAGACAAAATCGTTTTGGGGTTTCATCCACCGGATGTAAGGCAGTATACAGGATATGCGGTTGCTTAGCGATCGCTTTCAAGTTTTTGCGTATCTAGCGATCGCGTTTTGGTTTGTTCGAGCCATAGCGATCGCGTTGGGGTCTGTTCGAGTTAGGCGATCGCTTTCATAAGCGATGCAGAGATTTGCAGGAGATCAAACATTGAGTGAAGTAGATAAAGGTTATGAGTTAAAAGTGCTGAAGATGGTAGCCAATAAATACCTAGACAAAACCATATTAGCTACGGAGGAAAGTCTTAAAGCACTTGAGGCTAATCGTGACCAAGTTGTGTGGGAGTTAGCCACGAGAATTTATAGCCAGAGTGGACATAAAGTTGAATTATCCACACTACGAGATGTAGTTAATTCTCGAATTGGAGATGTGAAATATCAGCTAGCTGCTGAAAAGGAGCGTATGGCTGAAGAAGCTCGGCGTGTTGCTGAAGAAAAAGCTGCTGAAGAAGCCCCTTTGCGTGACGAAATAACTAGAATAATGAGAGAACTTGGAATCGAGGAGAGCCAAGCTAATATCTTTGTTAAAGTTCGGAAAATAGTCAGTGAGCAATTAGAGGTAGATGAGAGTGAAGTGACTTTGGATAGTCATATCTCAAATGATTTGAACGCTGATGGGCTTGATACTATTGAGCTGGTGATGGCGCTAGAAGAGGAATTCGACATTGAAATACCAGAAGACCTGTTGGGGGAGGGTATTAAACAGCCTCTATCATATTTCAGTAGTTCTTCTGATAATCTAGTTGCAGTAGCTTGCACCGTCAGGGAACTCTTGATCTTTATTCACAAGAAAGTTTCATCTTAAACGGCATTGTTAAAATATCCAAAATATGACTTACTTCATTGATAAAATAGTCTCGCTTATCAATCCAGATTGTTTTATCAGTCAACTTGAGGAATTTCCAATCCGTTCCCGTAGTTACGGCTCCATAGCTACTTTTGATCGCCTTTCCATTCCGTTGATTAAATAATTTGGGCTGCAACCATTTCAGCTTTGTAGCTTGGTTTGCAAGCTTATTTTATCTACCGAGCCTCTTCATCTACCACATTGAAGCCTGTTACCATATTCTCAACAACTAGCTCAATATGTGTATGAAAATCAGAGCAATTATTCATCCAGCAGAAGAAGGTGGCTATTGGGCAGAGGTTCCTGCGTTTCCCGGTTGCATTACTGAAGGAGACACGATGGAGGAGGTGGTAGCTAATTTAAAGGACGCTATTGAAGGTTGGCTCGATGTTGCAAACAGTCGTGATGCAATTGAGTCAACAGATCAAATTGTCGAAATTGCTGTATGAAATCTATTTCTGGGAAGCGACTGTGCAAGATTGTGGAGCAAAAAGGTTGGGTTTTGCGAAGAATTACTAGCAGTCATCATATCTATGAAAACCCTGAAGTTGAACAAATCCTGTCAATTCCTGTTCACCGCAATCAAGATTTGAAAGTTGGAACGTTGAGAGCATTGATGAAAATAGCCCAGCTATCTGAGGAAGATTTACTGTGATTGTGAGTCTTTAAACGGTGTTATTAAAATACCTAAAAGATGACTCACTTCATTGATAAAATAATCTCGCTTATCAATCCAGATTGTTTTATTAGTTAACTTGAGGAATTTCCAATCCGTTCCCGTAGTTACGGCTCCATAGATACTTTCGATCGCATCTCCATTCCGTTGATTAAATAATTGAGCTGCAACCATTTGGGCAATACACTGTCCTAAGCCAGATTTAATACTTTCATTCTTAGCCTCTGCCAAAGTAACAACCGGAGTGCGAATTTCATAGGATTCTTTTGAGGCAGTAAGAATATAATCACAATATCCGCTTAAACCTGCTTGGAAATCGACATTAAACTCCGAGCCGGAGAAAAAGCCGATTTTAAAATTAAATATTCGCCTGATTTCTAATAAAACCGGAGCAATAATTAATTCTGAACGAGCCTTTTCTGTATTGATGGCAGTTGCCAAAAAAACATTCTCATTTAAGGTAGTCTGGAGATAAGAACTTGGCAAGACTTCTGGAAGATCAGTAAATAGATCGATAGATTCTTCAATGGTTAAACCAAAAGCTTCTCTAACTTTAGTTAAGGTTGTGAAATCACTGTATGCCATAAGCTAGAACTGTATAATTTAAATCAATTATAATGGCGAAGCTTTACTAGGCTGGCGATCGCTGTACTGTTAAATATCAAATACCTTCTAATTATTAGAAGTATCAGAAATGAGGAAAGATCAATTAGCCTGAAGGAGTAGCGCGATCGCTATCTTCAGTCACAAGGGAAGGCGATCGCTTATTCTGGCAAAAAGTTAGAATCCAAAACTTCTGCGGATGTGTAGGGAGATAATTGCGGAAATCTCTCTAATGGTAGTTCAGTTTCAGCGCTTGCTCGATCAACTGCATCTGAATAACATTCAACAAAGACTTCTTCAAGATAAGGCTTGAGGCTGGGAGAATCTTTTAGAGCTTCGCGAATGCGTCTACGATGCTCAACGATGCTACCTTTCCAGCTACCGCTTCTAAACTCTGGCTGATATTGCCACTTAAGTAAGTGAGTCAGGACAATAATAAGATTACTCTTTAGGCTCCTGCGCTCACTTCGTCCCATGTCCTCGATTTCTTCGATTAGATTTTCCCAGTCGATATTAGAGTAGTCTCTAACCCGTAACTTTTCTACAGTGGTTTTAATCCATTTCAGGTAGTCTGTCTCATACAAACTCTGCCGGTTAGCTTCTAGTTCTCTTGTCATAACCGTTTCCTCTCAAAGTACCGAACTAGCTGACACAAGACGTTTCCCAATGGATTGTCAGTAATATGGTAGCGATCGCACTCATCCAATCAGCCATAAGCAGCAAGGAAAGAGCGATAACTTCGTTAAGCTTCGCTAACGCATCCCTACTGAATGAGAATTACTGCCTCTTCCGCCTTGGTATTTAGAGCTTTTTTTAACTCTTGTCCAACTTTCCCAATCAGTTCGTCAAAAGCTTCCTGATTTTCTGTTAGTTGTTGTCTAAAAACCTTCTCTAATTCAGGTTTCATTTGCTCGCAGGTAGAGTCGATCTTGCTATCGCTCAAAAGAAGAGAACGGCTCCAACTCGGAACATCTACCTTTGTCTTAATTGCTTCTTGCGTTTTGCTGCGGGTGATCTCCACTCCGGCAGCAAGAACCGAGGCACCATAGACTAACACGATGGGCCAGGTCAAATGTCCGGTTAAAATTAGAGCGATGATGCTACCGACAGTCCCTCCACCAATCACTACATTGACGATAAACCCCACTGTCTCGGCAAGAATAGTGTCTCCAATTGATAGGTCTGGACTAACCACGTCAGGGTCGATACTTTCCTCAAATCTTAAACTACTTCTAGGTATCTGAAACTTTTGACAAATAGGATCGGTTTCTTCAGCTAATTCGGGTTGGATCTTGCTGTTAAACCAAGTGGCACATTGAGTATTAACAATTTGCCGAGCGCCAGGACTTTCGATCCACTGCTCCGCCTGCCTTTTCATAGAGTCTTCCAGGTCAGACAAAGTTCGTATTTTGTTGTTTTGCCAGTCTTTCAGACTTGGTTTAATTACATTTTCAATCAGACCATTTGAAAGTGGATTCGTCAGCAGTTCGATTAAATCTGGAATATGTCGTTTGATCAGCTCTTTTAACTTCTTTGAGTCAAATAGTTTATTGACCTCTTCTTTAAAGGCAGCAGCACGCAGATCCCATCTTCCTACCCGCGCTAAACCCAAGGCAATGCAACGTTCGGGTTCTGGATCGGGACGAACTTGAGTTTCCGGTTCCGGGAAGATTTCCTCGCAAATCTGGCGCGTAAATTTCATCCGAGATGCACCCCCAGTCATCAGCAAAAATTGCGGTACAAAGCCTTGTTTATCGAGCCTTTCTTTCGCCTCATTCACTGCTTCCCGGAAGGACTGAATCCAATTGCCGCCCAATTCAGGCAAGGGGTGGTTCAAGATTTCATCCATAATTGCTTTATTAACTTGAGGCACAAAGTAAATCTGTTCGTTGATCGACTCAAAGCCTCGTGCAAATGATTGTGGATGGCTGTATACCTGTTCGTTAGAAAAGTAATCTTCCTTAGCTTTGCGACAAGCAAGTTCGCAACGTGCTTGGTGATGGGGATATGCCTCCAATACTCGTTCGAGTAACGCCTTTTCTTCGTGGTTGGCGAGAGTCCGGGCAAAAATTGCTTTATCAATTAGGGAAGCTCCCAGAGCGTTACTTCCGAAATCTATCGGGATTTCGTGCAAACTCTTAACCAGAGTAAAATCCGTAGTCGAAGAGCCAATATCAACAATTAGCACCGACGATTTGAGTTTGTCATAAGAAAGCTTCCCGGCTTCCTTGGCTTGCATGAAAGCCGCCCGCGACTCTGGGACAACACTGAGTAAGGGAATACCTGATTCCTTCAGTAACTTTTGATATTCTTCTCGTTCGTCAACAGACCATCCTGAAGGACAGCCGACATAAAATTGGCTGGTTTCTCCACCTTCAATCTGTTTGCTTTCTTTCAAAAGGCGGTAGTAGGTTTCTATAAAATTGCGGAGTGTTTCTCTGTAATTTGGATCGTTATGAGGTTTTTGCTTAAAAGCGATTTTAAGCTGAGTAACACCCGCTTGAATTAATGCTTGTTCTCCAATTAGATAACCGATATCGGGATGCCAACCCAGTGCTGTGATTTGAATTTTCTTATTATTAACCTCAAGCATCTCTGGAGGCTCGATACTCTCTACTCTTGCTTTCGCGATCGCTGTTTCACCGTGCCCTAGATCGAATCCGATTGTTTCTAAAACTTGCATTGTTATACTTTCCGCTAATCAACCATGTACAACTTTCCGAATAATTCCCCTATTTTTAAGCAGGGCTAGGGGGATTTTCCCTTGTTAGCTGAGAGTTTTGATCCCCCCAACCCCCCTTGGAAAGGGGGGCTAAGAAAAAAGGGAAATACTGTCTAAATGAAGACTTTGCGGCTACATACAGCCACGACGACAAGACATCTTACTCTCTAGCCTGGGAGTAGGCTGGCTGAATAACTCGACCGCGTCGGAGCAAGCGATCGCCTTTAAACAAAGCGGGAGTTATCGTTACATAGTCTTTAGCGGTAGGATCGATACTTGGCTCGAAGTCAAAATACTCGCGATCGCGATGAGTATCGTTCGCTTGGTAAATCTGAACCCGAATTCCCTGCTCCATTAAAATCTGTGGCAGCAGTTTGGTGAGTTCAAGCGACATCTGGGGTTTCTCTAGAATTGACGCACCCATTAGTCTCTGAAGCAGATTCAACAGTTCTGGTAGCTCTTCTATTCCACTAGCGTCGAGCGGTTTTTTCACTTCCTCAGTCCGGGCGACTGCCAAATCAATGGTGTTCAGAGCATCGGTAAGGTTGTCCAGAAAGACTTGGCTATCGACCCGGATGCTCGGCTGGGGCGCTTCTACAAGTTGAAGAGAGACTGCACGATTGGCGCGATCGCGTTTGTCGATTTGGGACACCACTTCTAGTCCAACCAGCAGAGACACCAGTAAGATATCCATCCAAACTCCTGGCTCATCTGAAGTCAAGGAGAATAGTGAATCTAAAATACCTATACAGATGAGTCCCTGTAGCACTTTCAAGATTAAGCTTTTGGGAGAAAAGCTTGGGGCTTGGTTAACACTTTGCTGAGGCTCTAGCTCCGAAACTTTCGTCTCATTGGCTGCGGTAAGAGTCCCCAAGGACTGGCGCAGCGTCTCCAGAAATAGGGAAGCTAGACGTACCTGAGCGACGTTTAACTCGCCCACGTAACTGCTCTGAATATTATCGAGTCGCTTTTGAACCAGCTTAACGACCTGCTCCGGGCTAGTTGCCTTATCGATCTCTGTCTGAACTTCGCTCCGTTCTTTGCTAAAAAGTGTATATAGTGTTTTCATCGCAAATTAAGACTTCAGCGTTGCTAAAATATTGAACGATCGGTTATCTTACTAAAATTTTATGTAAATGCTTGAAGCTAGTTTTACAAATTTGTTTTTATGAGGCATTTTTATGGTTGGGAAGGTTATCAATATTTTTTTGAGAATCCCCTTTGTTGAATTTACTTAAAGAGTGACCAGGTTAATCTAAAACTTTCTGCCTACCTTGATACTTTTCTATCTATAGCAATCCTATTTGATTTGCGAAACCCTGTAGAGACGCGATTAATCGCGTCTCTACACTTAGGCGAATACTCGCGCACAACTCAAATAGGATTGCTATATAATAACTCGGTAAGGGATATTGCTATTTTTCTTACCGTGAAAAAGTTCTTAGAGAAGTTTTTTAGACGGTACTTACTCTAAAGATAACTTTTACGACTGATTCCAACTTCTATCCTAAGGAACAGCGCGATCGCTCTCAGGAGAACTAGCGCCAGGAATCTTACTTGAATGGTGAGCCAGAGTTTAGATTCCCGACTTCTTAAAGAAGTCGGGAATCTCGCATTCACGAAAAGAAGTCGAGAACCTCGCATTCACGAATTATTTAGGACTGCTATAGCTAATTGGAACAGCAGAAGCGTTCAAAACTGGCAGTAATTTAACGCCGTATTCTGCCTCAAAAACGTCTTTTTTATAACCTAAACTCCAGAGTTCTAAAGCGCAATCATCATCGGGTTGAGTTGGTTTTAGGTGGAGCTGAAGTTCTTTAGTTTCCGCGTTGTATTCGCACTGCACTTGCTGAACTGCTCCAATTTGTCTCCGATCGAGAGCAACTGCTAATCTGAGCAAAGCACTCAACTGAGCAACGATCTGCCGATGCTTTTTTGTCGGCAGATTTTGATAGTTATCGTGCTTTTTCTTCGGCGCACTCTTGCGGTGATAACGGGCTAAATTCGCAATCACATCTATTTCGGCTTCCGTATAGCCTAAAAGTTCACCGTTGCGAATTAAGTAAAAAGAGTGTTTGTGGTGGGAAGAATGACTGATATGGTGTCCGCAATTGTGTAAAACTGCGGCTGCCCAGAGTAGTTCCCGTTCTTCTGAACCCCAGTGGTGGAGGATACCTTGGGTTTGGTCAAATAAGCTAAGGGCAAATTCTGCAACTCGCTGACTGTATTCTAAATTAACGCCGTATTTGCGGGCGGTTTTGATTACATTACGCTCGCGCACAGAACTTTGGTAGCGCAGCTTGTCTTCTATTAAGCCGTGAGAAAGCATCCAATCGACGATGACTCCTTCCCGGAGACTCCGTTCGCAGACCGTTAGCGATTCAATGCCCAGCAGCGTCATCGCTTCTTGTAAAATAACCGCCCCGGCAACAATAATTTCTGACCGCCGCTCCGACATTCCCGGAATTGTAGCGCGTTCTGAATAATTAAGCCTTCGCAAGCGATTAATTAAATCTCTGAGGTCTTTGAGATTCATCTGGTAGCCATTCAGTGAAAAGGGGTTAGTACCCAGATGTTCTCGCGCGTGCATCGTCACCAGCGTCTCAATCGTCCCGGAAGTTCCCACTAAACGCGGCTGTTCCCCCGGTTGGAGAACTGCCCGCAATTCCTCGACGGCTCGTTCTAGCTGTCCGCGCACATAAGCTTGTAGGTACTGAAATTCGCCGATGCTGATGGGGTCGGTGGCGATCAATTCTGCGGTTAGTCGGACTGCACCGACTTTGGTGCTGCTGAGCGATCGCGGTTCGTGACTATCCCCTAAAATTAACTCCGTCGAACCGCCGCCAATGTCAATAATGATGTGGGGATGGTTGTTTAATTCCATCCCCGACAGCACGCCTAAGTAAATTCTCCGGGCTTCTTCTTGACCGGAAATGAGGTTGACAGACAAGCCTAAGTCTGTTTCTACTTGTTTTAAAAAGTCTCGCCCGTTGGGGGCTTCTCTTACCGCGCTAGTTGCCACGGCGATAATCTGTTCGGCGTTGAGACTGTTGGCAATTCCCTGGAAGCGGCGCAGGGCTGCGATCGCTCGTTCCATTGCTTCCGGTGTCAGATTGCCCGTCTTTTTATCGCGATCGCCCAGCCTCACCGTGTCTTTTTCTCGATCAATAATCGAAAAAGCAGGCAGCTTTGGTTGAATTTGCACGACCACCATGTGCAGGGAATTGGTACCCAAGTCAATCGCAGCCAGAATCCGATCTCGATCCACACTAGGAGTGGAAACACCCGCAGAATTATCTTTAGCGTTGGCAACTAAATTGACCATTTCGATGTATCCAGGGTTGCTTTCCCCAGCCGAGATTTGATGAATAAGGATATTCTATAGGGGATAAAGATGTGATTAATGATATTTCTGGATACTCATTTTTCTAGACCATGCTCACCCAGCAAGAACCCAAAGAAACAGAACCCACTTGGCTGACGATCGTCCGGCTTTTGAGATGGGATAAGCCAGCGGGACGCCTGATATTGATGATTCCGGCACTATGGGCGGTCTTTCTGGCGGCAGGAGGAAAGCCACCGTTGCCGCTGGTAGGCGTGATTGTACTAGGTACTTTAGCGACCAGTGCTGCCGGGTGCGTTGTCAATGAT
This sequence comes from Coleofasciculus sp. H7-2, assembly GCF_042747725.1. Taxonomy (NCBI): domain Bacteria; kingdom Bacillati; phylum Cyanobacteriota; class Cyanophyceae; order Coleofasciculales; family Coleofasciculaceae; genus Coleofasciculus; species Coleofasciculus sp. H7-2. Next base: position 8,639 of record NZ_JBHZGO010000073.1, on the reverse strand, counting down.
TTGTGGGATCGGGATATCGATCCGCAAGTAGAAAGAACGCGATCGCGTCCCCTCGCCTCTCGCGCTTTGTCTGTCAAAACCGGCATCGTCGTCGCCTTGATAGCAATGAGTTGCGCTGGGGTTCTCGCACTCTACCTCAATCCCCTCACTTTCGGGTTGTGTGTGGCGGCAGTTCCCGTAATTATCTTCTACCCCACCGCCAAGCGCATCTTTCCAGTGCCTCAGCTAGTGCTGTCGATTGCTTGGGGTTTTGGCGTGCTGATTAGCTGGAGTGCTGTAACTGCCAAGCTAGAAGAACCCACCTGGATTTTATGGGGCGCGACGGTACTCTGGACACTCGGATTTGACACCGTTTATGCCATGTCAGATCGGGAAGATGACCAGCGGATTGGCATTAATTCCAGCGCTTTGTTCTTTGGCAATTATGCTGCTGAAGCTGTTGGCGTTTTTTTCACCGGCACGGTTATTTTACTTGAATGGCTGGCAATTGTTATGGATCTAAAGCTAAGTTTTTGGTTCGCTTTGAGTTTTGCAACCTTAGCCTGGATTTGGCAATATTCTCAACTCAGCCAAAAAGATATCCCGACGCCAGTATATGGTGAAACTTTTCGCCAAAATGTTTGGATCGGCTTTATTTTACTGGCTGGAATGATTGCTGGTTCTCTTCGTTAATCGTTAGTCTTTTTTTACGCAAAGGTACGCAGAGGTTTACGCTTTCGGTACGCAAAGAGGAAATATCGATTGATCGTCTTTTTATAATAGCAATTCACTTTGTTGATGCTACACTTGCAATTCTTATTTTGCCCCCTTAAAAACTGCTGTTGGGTGAAACTATATAACTTTGCGTACCGAAAGCGCGAACCTCTGCGTACCTTTGCGTTTAATAAAAAATTAGCTTGTAAGTTTTTTATGAGAAAAACCATAATTGGCGTCATGGGACCAGGAGTCAACGCCACAGAAACCGACTTAGAAAACGCTTATGAACTCGGTCAATTAATCGCCCAAGAGGGATGGGTTTTGCTGACTGGTGGCAGAAATGCTGGTGTGATGGATGCGGCGAGTAAAGGTGCAAAAGCTGTCAATGGTTTAACAATTGGCATTCTTCCCACTAACGATACCAGCGCTGTTTCTGATGCCGTAGATATTGCGATTGTTACCGATATGGGAAATGGGAGAAACAATATTAATGTCCTTTCTTCTGATGTTGTGATTGCCTGTGGCATGGGTGCGGGAACGGCTTCGGAAATTGCCCTGGCTTTGAAGAACTATAAAAAAGTGATTTTATTAACGAATCATTCAGAAAGTAAAGTTTTTTTCCAAAGCTTGTCTGAAAACCATATTTTGATTGCCAATACTCCAGCAGCGGCAATCGAAATTGTGAGAAAAGCTTTGACTCGCTATTAATTATCTCTTTGGATAGATGCAATAGAGATAAGTTAGTGAAAAGTGGCATAGAAATTCGCACAAAGCGTTGATTTTGGCTGTTTCTCGACTTTTAAGGTACAATCCAGTGGTTAAGTTTTATATCGCCAGCGATCGCAACCTCGATCTGGCGAGACTTATATCATTAAGAAGAAAAAAACTTCTTCATTAGTTTTAAGCTAGAAAGCAGTTAGCAGAGGATTGAACACAATGGCATTTGAACTACCCCCTTTACCTTACGCTCAAGACGCTCTAGAGCCGTCTGGTATGTCGGCGCGGACACTTGAGTTCCATTACGGCAAGCATCACGCTGCTTACGTGAACACTCTCAACAACCTGGTTAAGGACACGGAACTAGCCGACAAGTCGCTCGAAGAAATCATCAAGGCAACCTACAAAGCTTCAGACAAAGCTGCTGTATTCAACAACGCTGCTCAGGTGTGGAATCATACCTTCTATTGGAATGGCATCAAACCGAATGGAGGCGGCAATCCTAGTGGCGAATTAGCGGAAAAGATTAACGCTAGCTTCGGTAGCCTCGACAAATTCAAAGAAGAGTTCAAAAACGCCGGAGGCACCCAATTCGGTAGCGGCTGGGCTTGGCTGATCGAGGATGGTGACACCCTGAAAGTAATCAAGTCTCCGAACGCGGAAAACCCGATTGCCTACGGACAAACTCCCTTACTGACGATGGATGTTTGGGAACACGCCTACTATCTAGATTACCAGAATAGCCGTCCAAACTTCATGCAGAACTTTGTTGACCACTTGATCAACTGGGACTTTGTTGCCCAAAATTTAGCGACGGCTGCTTAAATAACTGCTGATGTTTAAGCTACGTCAAATTTAATCATCTTGAAAACAGCCACGTTTTTAGTAGTGGCTGTTTTTTTATGCTCTGTAAACTTGGGCTGCCTGTATCTTTAAAGAAGGTAAAATTTCCACCAGATAAATTATGAATAGTAAAGAGCTAGCGCAATACATCGAAGCAACAGATAGCATCTCTAAGTCTTGGCTATTAGTGCAATTGCGGCTAAAGAAACTACAAGAACGCCGCCCGACGATCTCTCCAGAGGAATATGTCCAAGAATTAGCAGATATTCACCGAGATTTGATGAATCTAGGTGAGTGGTGGCGGGAAAGGGAAGATGAGGTATTTGGTTGAAAAAACTCATCGAATTGCTATCGTCCGATGGGCATAGGCTTGGCGACCAGTGCTGGTGTCTCAGGCTAAAGAAGGGCGTAGCGATCGCTAACTGAAGCCTGCCTTGAGAGAATAAACCTATGGCTTTTGCATGAGGTCACTATACTTAACGCCTTTCTGTGGATAGGGTTTGGGTCATCTAAGTCAGGATACGATGAATTAATAACACAGCCAGAGTTAAGATGAGCGCATTTTAAAAATCAGGACTTACGCAAAGCTTATACATATAGAGTTTTGTAGGGGCAATCCCCCTGTGGTTGCCATTACTATGTGGTGATGTGCGGCGAGTCCTGAAAATGAATGGTAAAGCAATCAGCGCGAATCTGCGCTCAATTCAGATGGAATTAACTGGTTGGTGTTGCAAGTAACAATGAATACCTGCCTGCCTCCCTCCCATTAGAATATATGTCAAAAGCGAAAAAGACCTCAGCCACACAAGATAATATTGACCCAAACCATCCGCAGTACTATTTCAACCGAGAACTCAGCTGGTTGGAGTTTAACAATCGAGTTTTGCATGAAGCGATCGATCCTCGGACGCCGCTACTAGAACGTCTGAAATTCATGGGGATTTTCAGCGCCAACTTCGACGAATACTTCATGGTGCGCGTCGCTGCTCTTAAGCAACAGGTGGAAGCAAAGGTGAGCCAGCTGACGCCCGATGGTCGGACGCCCAGCGACCAGCTAGAAGAGATTAGCGTGTCCGCACGACCCCTAGTAACGCAACAGAATCAACACTTTGAGAAGGCATTGCGACCCTTGATGACCGCGCAAGGCATTCATCTTCTAGACTACGTGGATTTGAACCAGGAACAGCGGGCTTACCTGCAAAACTATTTTGAAGAGCAAATTTTCCCAGTTCTGACCCCCTTGGCTGTTGATCCCAGCCATCCTTTTCCCTATATGTCCAACCTCAGCCTGAATCTGGCTGTGGTGGTCAAAGACCCGGACACGGGTGAAGAACTGTTTGCCAGGGTGAAAGTACCAAAAGTTTTACCTCGATTTTTGCCCTTACGGTTAGAATCCGGGCTGGGAAGTCGGTCGTCTGCACTCGAAGAGGAACGATTCCGGAATGAACGGCTGATTTGGATGGGTGTGCCCCTAGAACAGGTGATTGCCCATAATCTAGAGTCGCTGTTTCCGGGGATGAATATTCAGGAATATCACCCCTTCCGAATCACCCGCAATGCAGATTTGGAGGTGGAAGAGGATGAAGCCGACGATCTGATGCTGGCGATTGAGCAAGAACTGCGTAAACGTCGGGTGGGTGGTTCGGCGGTACGGATGGAAATTCAAGCTTCCATGCCCGAATCGGTGAAAGGGATGCTGAGGCGGGAACTGGGGCTGTTGGAGCGGGATGTTTACGAGGTGGACGGGCTATTGGGGCTGGCAGATTTGATGTACTTCATGCAATTGCCACTCCCGGAACTGAAAGATCCTGTGTGGACGCCAGGGATACCTCCACGCCTGCGACGCTTGAGCGAACCGGATCTGGATGAGGGAGAAGATATTTTCTCGGTAATTCGCACCGCAGATTTGATGGTTCACCATCCTTATCAATCTTTTGGGGGAACGGTACAGCGCTTCATTACCCAGGCGGCGATCGATCCAAATGTGCTGGCGATTAAAATGACCCTCTACCGAACATCGGGGGACTCGCCGATTCTCAATGCGCTAATTACAGCGGCTGAGCATGGCAAGCAGGTGGCGGTTCTGGTGGAACTGAAAGCCCGTTTTGATGAAGAGAATAATATCAACTGGGCACGTAAGTTAGAACAAGCGGGTGTTCATGTGGTCTATGGTTTGGTGGGTTTAAAGACGCACACCAAAGTGGTTTTGGTGGTACGCCGCGAAGAAAACCAGATTCGCCGGTATGTCCACATCGGCACGGGTAACTATAATCCCAAAACAGCTCGGATTTATACAGATTTGGGGCTGTTAAGCTGCCGCGAAGACTTGGGGGCGGATTTGACGGATTTATTTAATTACTTGACGGGTTATTCGCGGCAACGGTCTTACCGCAAGCTGTTGGTAGCCCCAGTGAATTGTCGCGATCGCTTTGTGAGTTTGATCCGCCGCGAGATAGAACATTGCCATCATGGCAAAAGCGGTCGAATTGTCGCCAAAATGAATTCCCTGACAGACCCCCAAATCATCGCTACGCTTTACGAAGCCAGCCTCGCTGGGGTAAAAATCGATTTGATTATACGCGGAATTTGCTGTTTGCGACCCGGTTTGGAAGGGGTGAGTGAAAATATCCGGGTAATTAGCGTTGTCGGGCGCTTTCTAGAACACTCGCGGATTTTTTACTTTCAAAATGCTGGCAGCGAGGAAGTTTATCTTGGCAGTGCTGATTGGATGCGCCGCAACTTGGATCGACGGGTGGAAGCGATCGCGCCAGTAGAAGATCCCGAAATTTCTAAAGATTTACAAGAAATCTTAGGCATTATGCTCGCAGATAACCGTCAAGCCTGGGATTTACAACCAGATGGTCGTTACATTCAACGTCACCCCAGTGAGAAGGAAAGAGAACAAAGTGCCCAGAAAATTTTGATGGAAATGGCACTGCAATAGATAAGTTGTAGGGGCAGTGCCTTGTGCCTGCCCCTACTTTTTCCTAATTATCCACGACCCCTACCACCGATTACCGCTCCCCCCCTTGCCAACTGCCCCAGACCGTCCGACACTGGTTTTGGGAGTTGACTGGCAATCGAGAGGTTTGAAGTGAAAAAAGTTCTAAGCATCATTCTCGGAGGTGGCGCTGGCACCCGCCTTTACCCACTGACCAAGCTGCGAGCTAAACCAGCCGTGCCTCTGGCAGGAAAGTATCGCCTAATCGATATTCCCGTCAGCAATTGCATTAACTCAGAGATTTACAAAATCTACGTCCTGACGCAATTTAATTCAGCTTCCCTCAATCGCCATATCGCCCGTGCCTACAGTTTTGCTGGCTTCACAGAAGGGTTTGTGGAGGTGCTAGCCGCCCAGCAAACGCCAGAAAACCCCAACTGGTTCCAAGGCACTGCCGATGCTGTCCGCCAGTATCTCTGGCTGTTGGATGAGTGGAACGTTGATGAGTACCTGATTTTGTCAGGAGATCATCTGTACCGCATGGACTATCGCCAGTTCGTGCAACGCCACCGCGACACCAATGCCGATATCACCCTCTCCGTTGTGCCAATGGATGAGCGACGGGCGTCCGATTTTGGCTTAATGAAAATTGATGACACCGGACGGGTGATCGATTTCAGCGAAAAGCCCAAAGGTGATGCTCTGAGGAGTATGCAAGTCGATACGACTACGCTGGGATTGAGTCCGGAAGAAGCGAAGAAAAATCCCTACATCGCCTCAATGGGGATTTATGTCTTCAAAAAAGAGGTGCTGATGCAGCTGCTGCAAAGTAACCAAGAGAGAACCGATTTTGGTAAGGAGATTATTCCGGCTTCGGCGCAGGATTTTAATGTCCAAGCTTATTTATTTAATGACTACTGGGAAGATATTGGAACGATGGAGTCGTTCTATGAAGCGAACCTGGCTCTCACCAGGCAACCGCAGCCGCCTTTTAGTTTCTACGATGAGGATGCTCCAATTTACACTCGCGCTCGTTACTTACCGCCCAGTAAGCTATTAGATTGTCAGATCACCGAGTCGATTATTGGGGAAGGCTGCATCCTGAAAGAATGTCGGATTGAGCATTCAGTTTTGGGAGTGCGATCGCGCATTGAATCTGGTTGCTTAATTGAAGACTCCCTGGTTATGGGTGCCGACTTATACCAACCCTTCGCCGAACGACAAGCTCACTGTGAAGACGGTAAAGTTCCCTTGGGGATTGGTTCAGGCACCCGGATTCGCCGCGCCATCATTGACAAAAACGCCCACATTGGTTGCAATGTGCAAATCATCAACAAAGACAGGATAGAAGAAGCCGAGCGCGAAAGCGAAGGTTTCTACATCCGCAGCGGCATTGTTGTGGTACTGAAAAATGCCTTGATTCCGGATGGAACCATCATTTAGGATGGGAATTAGTACGGGGAATTGTTAATTGGGAAAGAGTTTTAAATAGAGACGCGATTCGGGAGCATCCCGATGGCAGCAAATATACGCCCACAGGCTAGAAGCCTGGGGCTAGAAGAACGAAGCCTGACGAGAGCAGGCTTTGTTTGTTTAGCCGCGAATGCGAGTCGTCGGACATTTTTACTTCCCAACACCGAAACATGACTCGATTAATTCTCCTAATTGGGTTGCCCGGTAGCGGCAAATCTTCTCTGGCGCAACAGCTAGTAGCAGAATGCCCTCTGCATCGGCTGATTGCCACAGACGCTATCCGGGAACAACTTTTTGGGGATGAAGCGATTCAAGGGTCGTGGCTGTTGGTGTGGGGCGAGGTACAGCGCCAATTAAGCCAAGCCGTTGAGGAGAAAAGACAAGCGATTTACGACGCTACGAATGCGGCTCGTAAACATCGACGAGAAGCGATCGCCACTTCTCGCGATCGCGGTTTTACCCAGATTACCGGCTTGTGGCTAGATACGCCAGTGCAGGAATGTCTGGAAAGGAATCGATTGCGATCGCGCCAAGTCCCTGAAGAAGTCATTTTACAGATGCACCGACAACTGGTAGAAGCACCGCCGACCCTTGCTGATGGATTAGATCGCTTAATCCGTTATTCAGCAGCAAGTACGGAAATCGCGATCGCATCGGTGCGGACAAGCCGAACTCATATTCATTGACTGATTTGATACCCTAGCTCTGTGAAGGTAAAAAATAAAACTTAAACTAAATTTTTAGACGAGAGGAGGCAGGTTAATGGCTGCGACCGATTTTAAAGACTATTACGCCATCCTGGGAGTCAGTAAAACCGCCAGTGCCGATGAAATCAAAAAAGTCTACCGGCGACTGGCACGAAAGTACCACCCTGACATGAACCCTGGCAACAAAGAAGCTGAAGCTCGCTTCAAGGAAGTCAGCGAAGCCTACGAAGTGCTATCCGACCCAGAAAAACGTAAAAAGTACGATCAGTTCGGACAGTACTGGAAACAAGTCGGGGAAGGATCGCCCTATCCAGGCGGAGTTAACGTTGATTTTGGTGGCTTTGACTTTAGCCAGTACGGCAGTTTTGACGAATTTGTCAACGATCTACTGGGCGGCTTAGGGGGTGCCAGTGCCCGCCCTGGCAGTCGTGCTGGACGCCGCACCACTTATCGCACTTCCACAGGCTCCACTGGGTATACAGACTTTGGCGGGTATTCTGGCTTCGATCAGCAGCCTCCAGGAGCCGCCGATCGAGAAGCCGTCATCAAACTCAGCCTCTCAGAGGCTTTTCACGGCGTCCAGAAGCGTTTAGATTTAGGCAATGAAGCCATTGACGTTCGGATTCCCCCTGGCGCTAAACAAGGCAGTCGCATTCGCATCAAAGGCAAAGGCTCAGTCAGTCCATACACTCAGCAGCGGGGTGACTTGTACTTAACTGTGGAACTGCTGCCTCACTCGTTCTTCCAATTTGATGGCGATAATCTGGTCTGCGAAGTGCCGGTAACGCCAGATGAAGCCGTGTTGGGGGCACCCGTGGAAGTGCCGACGCCGGATGGTTCTGTCACCGTCAACGTTCCCCCTGGTGTCCGTTCGGGACAATCTCTGCGGCTGCGCGGCAAAGGCTGGCCCAACCCCAAAGGCGGACGTTCTGACCAGCTGGTGAAGATTCTGATTGTGACGCCGAAAGAACTTAGTCCGAACGAACGAGAATATTACGAGAAAATCCGGGAGAGCCGCACCTTCAATCCCCGCAGCAATTTGCCGCAGGTACGGCTGTAGACTTTATACAAGCTTCCCATCTGAACCCCACCCCCTGCCCCTTTCCCGCCAAGAGGCAGGGGGATTTGATTTAGGCAGGACTTACGCAAAGCTTATACATAGGGCTTGCTGAATAAGTCGGAAAAGATCACACTCTAGAGCTTGTCTGGCCGAAAAAAGGTGGTTAGGTGCAAGAAAAACAGCTAAAATAGCTCAAAACCCT
>NZ_JBHZGO010000072.1:0-7387 GCF_042747725.1 Coleofasciculus sp. H7-2 | reverse complement strand
CTTGGCTTTCAAACTATTATTTTTTCTAGGTTCGGTGCGCTTCGGTGTCGCTTCACTTTCGCTTGCTCTCCCGACCGCTTTATTAATGTAGCAACCTCTTACCAACTCTGTCAACTGTTTTGAAAAATTTTTTTGATAATTTCTGAAAAGCCCAAGGGGCGCAGCATTTGCGCCACAATGGGTTATGCATTGAGCGCCTGAGGAAAGGAATCTGTGAATTTTCAGTCGGTGATTGCTACATTGCATAAGTTCTGGAGCGATCGCGGTTGCCTGATCGCTCAGCCCTACGATATTGAGAAAGGGGCAGGCACCAAGAATCCTCATACCTTTTTAAGATGTCTTGGACCTGAACCTTGGGCTGTGGCTTATGTCGAACCTTGCCGTCGTCCCACAGATGGACGCTACGGCGAGAATCCGAATCGCTATCAACACTATTATCAGTATCAAGTTTTGATTAAGCCTTCACCAGATAATATTCAAGAGATATATCTGGACTCGCTAAGAGCGTTGGGTATTCGTCCTGAGGATCACGATATCCGGTTTGTGGAAGACAACTGGGAGGATGCCACAGTAGGAGCTTGGGGTGTTGGCTGGGAAGTCTGGCTAGACGGGATGGAGATCACTCAGTTTACTTACTTTCAGCAGTGCGGAGGCATTGATTGTAGACCTGTCTCAATTGAGATCACTTATGGTTTGGAGCGATTAACCATGTACCTCCAACAGGTCGATGCATTGACTAAAATTCACTGGACTGATGATCTTACCTATGGAGATGTTCACCTCCAGGGAGAAATTGAGCAGTGTGTCTACAACTTTAAAGCATCCAACCCAGAGTTGTTGTTTACCTTATTTGGTCTGTACGAGCAGGAGGCAGAGCAAACAGCTCAACGCGGACTTGTCTTACCCAGCCTGGATTATGTTTTGAAGTGTTCTCACACATTTAATTTGCTGGATGCTAGAGGAGTCATTTCTGTAACCGAGCGGACGCGCTACATTGGCAGAATTCGCAAATTGGCACGGCGAGTCGCTGAGCTGTACTTGCAGCAACGAGAGGCACTGGGATTTCCGCTGTGTAAACTACAAGAAGCTAAAGAACCAGTCGCTCAAAACTAGCTAGAAATTTGGAGGATAGGTATTTCAGTGGGCTTGGTAAGCCTAAGTGGGGTTTTGGAACGCATTAGCCATCAATTTGACAAACTGGGGATTGCCGAGCCAGTTGTGCCTTGGAGACATCCGCTAATGATGGCGATTGTAATCTTTAGAATAAGCACTTTTGTAGGACTAGCCGAATGGTGCGGACGAATGGTGACGGATGCAGATGTTACTAAAAAAAGTCGAGCTGACCACGACAAACTTGCAACCTGGATTTTTCTGTTAGCGGCAGCAGGCTACACCAGTGGATTATTGTCTCTGGTAATGCAGCAATCAATATTGGAAAGTCTGCATTTTGAGATGGGTTCAATTGTGCTGGTATTGCTAGCCGTTAATGGGATTATCGGTGTGACTGGTTTTGGGGGCAATAAAGCGGTGTTGCGGACAGTTTGTGACCCCTACTTGGGAAGCACAGCCCTCTGTATGCCGTTTCTGCACGCTGTACTGGGCTTGAAGATAGGTTTGACTATCTAATGAACTTAGCCAATGGCGTCATTTTAAGTTTGGCTTATATTCTGGGCTTACTTTCTACGGGATCGCCCTGGGGGAAGTACGGAATACTAGGCTTGGGGATTGGGGCGGCTATTGTCTTACCCCGATTTTGGCGAACCGGCCCGAAATCGAGAGTGTGGCTGGCGGCTGGAATTGTTGGGTGGCTAGCGGCACTTTATTTTCAAGTGCGAGTGCCGCAACCAGCGCCGAATGACATTAGCAAGTTTGTGTCTGCCCAAAATATTAGAGGGCAGGAGCAGGTTGTCACTGTTCAGGGCAAGATTGCGACTCCGCCCCGTCTGACGCAAAGTCAGCGATCGCAATTCTGGCTGGAAGCCTCTAAATTAAATGAGGTCAAGAACGGCGAGAACAAACCCGCTGATGTTAGTCAGGGGGTGACGGGCAAGTTATATGTAACTGTGCCTTTACTGCAAGCTACTGGTTTATATCCGGGTCAAGAAATAGCAGTAACTGGCGTCTTGTATAAACCTAAGCCCGCTGCCAATCCAGGAGCCTTTGACTTTCAGGCTTACCTAAAACGAGAAGGTGGGTTTGCCGGTCTTAGCGGGCGTCAAGTTAGCTTTGCTAATGAACCAGAAAAACGTCCGTGGGGATTCTGGACTATCCGGCGGCGGATCATCCAATCTCAAGTACGTTGGTTAGGCAGTCCAGAGGGTCAGCTGGTCAGTTCGATGGTGTTGGGGAATCAGGCGGTAGATTTACCTTACGATGTTCGCAATAAATTTATCCAGAGTGGTTTGGCTCATGCCCTTGCGGCGTCTGGATTTCAAATTTCTTTAATTCTGGGTGTGGTGGTGGCTCTAACCCAGCGTTTTTCGGTGCGGACGCAATTTATCATTGGGTTCGGTGCCCTAATAGTTTTTGTAGGTCTAACAGGCTTGCAGCCCTCTGTGGTTCGAGCCGGGGTGATGGGAGTCGGGGCATTAATTGCTTTGGCGATGCAACGAAAGGTTAAGCCGGTGAGTTCGCTGCTACTTGCTGCCACTCTCTTATTGCTGTTTAATCCCCTGTGGATTTGGGATTTAGGTTTTCAACTTAGTTTTTTAGCCACTCTAGGATTATTAGTTGCAGTACCGGCGGTTACAAAATGGCTGGATTGGTTGCCACCCGCGATCGCATCCTTGATTGCGCTTCCGATAGCCGTTTTCCCGTGGGTTTTACCCCTACAACTTTATGTCTTTGGTCTGGTATCTCCCTACAGCATCCTGGCAAACATAATCAGCACCCCTTTGATTTCCATCATTAGTATTGGTGGAATTATCAGCGCCTTAGCATCATTGATCTGGCCTTTAGCTGGAAGTGCCTTGGCTTGGTTGCTATATTACCCAACTCAGTGGCTGATTCTGCTAGTACAATTTTTTTCCCAGTTACCAGGAAATTCTGTTGCTGTCGGCACCATCTCTGTTTTGCAACTGTTGACTCTATACGGGCTAATTGCTCTGGCTTCGCTCAGCAAATGGTGGCGTCGGCGTTGGTGGTTTGCGGGTCTAATTGCTGCCAGTTTAGTGGTTGTTCCGGTTTGGCAGACAAAAGTAACTTTGTTTCGAGTCACGGTACTTTCTACAACAGGAGAACCCGTGTTAGTGATTCAAGATAAAGGACAAGTCATGCTGATTAATAGCGGGGATGCCACAACAGCTAGTTTTACCGTGCTACCTTTTTTGCAACAGCAAGGCGTCAATGAAATTGACTGGGCAGTCGCTTTCAATTCTCAGCCTAGCCTCAGAAGTGGCTGGTCTAAGATTTTGGAACGCTTGTTAATTAAAACGTTATATGTTAATAATGCCGCCCTGGGAAGTATTAATGCGGGGTACTCACAAGGGGTTCCCCTACAAACAATGCGCTTGCCACTGGGTCAAAGTGTGCCGGTTGGCTCTACGTCTATCAAGTTAATTAGCGATCAACCGCCAGTCTTGCAACTGCAAATCAGTAACCAGACTTGGTTGCTCTTAGGAAATTTTAAGCCAGAGGAAGATGGAAAAAAGCTAGGGATTATCAAACAATTGCCGCCTACACAGGTGCTTTGGTGGTCGGGAGAGCGCTTACAGGCAGATTTGTTGAAGCAGTTACAACCAAAGGTAGCGATCGCTGCCTCCGCGACTATCGATCCAGAAACGACGCAAGAGCTGCGAAAGAATAAAACTCAGCTTTACTCGACCGATCGTGACGGTGCCATCCAGTGGACTCCCAGTGGTGGATTTGAGACAACCCTGGAGGCAACCGAAAATGACTTAGGGATTAACTATTAACTTGAACAAGTGGTAGTTTTCAGAGTTATGATAGACACTGGAACATCAGCTGTAACACAAGCTAACTTGTTCTTGGAGAGGTGGCAGAGTGGTTGAATGCGACTGACTCGAAATCAGTTGTGGCGGCAACGTCACCGGAGGTTCAAATCCTCTCCTCTCCGTTGATTCAACTAATGCAGTGAGATTGGCTGGACGCCTTCAACACGAGGCATCACGCGACCAATGGCACGGCTGTGCGAATAACCGAGAGATTGGAGTAAGGCAAGACAAGAACTTGCTTGCTCGGCTGGAATCGCAGCTAACAGACCGCCAGAAGTTTGGGGATCGAACAGCAGCGGGTAAGTAGCGCGATCGCTAACTGCTGATAAATTATTAATTTGGCTCGATGCGCGTAAGTTTTGGGGATGGAGAGAGCTGAAAATTCCCATTTGCAGTGTCTCTATTGCACCTTCTAGCACCGGGATTGCATCCATCTCTAATTCAACCGTTATACCAGAGGCTTGAATCATCTCTAATAAGTGCCCCAGCAATCCAAAACCTGTAATATCGGTACAAGCTTTAGCTCCATGTTTTAATAAACACATGGCGGCGGCTTGATTTGACAGCAGCATTGACTGGACGGCATCATCAATCCAGCGACCTTTTACTTGCAAGCGCATCTGTGCAGCAAATAGAGTTCCCGTTCCTAGTGCTTTGGTCAAAATTAGCACCTGACCCGGCTTCATACCGCCTTTTCGCAACAGTTGATGGGGATCGGCTAAACCATTGCAAGATAAACCAAAGACGAGTTCTGCACCTTCAGTTGTGTGTCCGCCGACGAGAGGTGTTTGCGCTTGGTAAAGTACCTTGGCAGCACCCGACAACAGCTGATAAAGAGTCTCCTCCTGCTTTTGTTCTAAAGCATAAGGGATAGTTGCGATCGCTAGCGCACTTTGGGGAGTTGCTCCCATTGCAAAAATATCGCTCAAGCAGTGATTGGCGCTGATTTGAGCGAAGATAAATGGATCGTGGATGAGAGTACGGAAATAGTCGAGGGTATGAACCATCACCCGATCTACTGGTACCCGCACCACAGCAGCGTCATCGGGTGCATCCAGTCCAACTAGGATATCCTCTCTGTCCGTCCATTGCGGTTGTTCCCCCTTGAGCCGGTGCAACACTCGCTCTAGGGTGGTACTGCCGATTTTAGAAGCACAACCAGCACAGCGCATTTGAGTATTGAGAACGGAGGAGTGAGTGCTAAATGAGGCATCAACCGTGAGTGCTGAGTCAGGATTGACGATTTTTTCTGACATTTCTGGCAGATTGCTGAAGCGTGCCATAAATTGACGGTCGATGCGGTCTTTCCAGTGCCAAAACAAGCGGGATTCGCACCCCATAGCTCCCCAGGAAGCGATCGCCTGACCATCCCCTGTACCAATTAAACTAAGATATTGTTTCTGCGGCTTATAAGGTTTGAGTGGTTTCCCCAGTAACGTCCGCCGCAAGTTGTTAAACAGTGGCTTCCCCTGACGCACCGCAAAAACTCCGGCTTTCGGACGAGGATGATGAATCATCGTGGCAATATCACCAGCGGCAAATACTTGGGGGTGAGATAGCGATCGCAAGGTATCATCTACCTGAATAAAACCTTTGGTATCGGTAGCCAATCCAGATGTTTGCAGCCAAGGGGGTGCCGATGCTTGTGTCACCCAAAAAACGCGACACTCAGCAGGAGTCGCAACACTCACGCATTCAACCGCTAAACCAGACTCACAAATAACCTTGTGCGGTTGAACTTCACACACCTTTTCCTCTAGATGCAACTCAACCCCACGCTGGGTTAAAATCTTCTGAAGACGCCGACCTACCCAGCGATTATAGTTCGGTAAAAGCTCAACGCCGCTATGGAATAGATGGATTTCTAGATTTTCTGGAAACTGCTGGGAATGCTCAAACAATTGATGCAGGCGAGATTGCATTGCCAGCGCCAGTTCCACTCCGCCAGCACCTCCACCCACAATGCTAAGTTGTATCGGTTTCTCAGGCGTTTCTGCAACACTTTTCAGCAGTTGATTCCATTCACTTAATAATTTTGCTACGGGTTTAGCTGGAATGGCGTACTCCGCCGCACCTGGTATAGATATTGTGGCTGGGGTACTGCCGATATCAATTGATAACAGGTCAAATGCAACATCTGGATGGTTAGCACAGATAACTTTATTATTTTCCAAATCTAGACCAATCGCTCGGTCAAGATAAAATTGCGCTTGGGCAAATTCGGCAAGGCGTCGCAGATCGATATGACTTTCATCGTAGTCATAAAAACCTGCCACATGACCGGGCAACATACCAGAATAGGGCGTATGAGAAGTGTCTGTAATCAGCGTCAGGCGTACTCCCAGCAACGGTTTCATGCCAAACATTTTCAGCACAATGGCATGGCTGTGTCCGCCACCAATCAGCACTAAATCTTTAACAATCGGAGATGTTACCTGCATCTAAAAGCCAGTGTTTAAATTTTCCAGAGTGACGAGATGCCAGCCCTATAGATCATGGTAATTATTTCAGAGCTGGCAGAGTGCATCGCACGTATCGCGCCGTCGTTCAAGTTACACTACCTTGTGGAACTGCAAAACTGAACATCTAACCTCATGATTGACCTTTACACCTTCACAACACCGAACGGGCGCAAGGCTTCTGTCATGTTGGAGGAAGTCGAGCTTCCTTACAACGTCCATAAGATTGACATCACCAAGGGAGAGCAATTTACGCCGGAATTTGTAGCAATTAATCCGAATAGCAAAATTCCTGCGATTGTTGACCAAGACACTGGCATAACGGTTTTTGAGTCGGGTGCTATCCTGATCTATATAGCAGAGAAAACTGGAAAATTCCTACCTACAGAACAAGAAGCTCGCTTTCAAGTGCTGGAGTGGCTGATGTTCCAAATGGGAAGCGTAGGACCAATGTTTGGTCAATTAAACCATTTTAAGAAATTTGCTCCGGAAAAGATTCCTTACGCAATTGAGCGATATGAGAAAGAAACACTACGACTTTACGGTGTCTTAGACAAACAGCTGGCAGATAGGGAATTTATCTGCAATGAATACTCGATTGCTGATATTGCCACATTTCCTTGGGTTGCTAGCTATGAATTTCCAGGTTTAACCCTAGATAATCATCCAAATCTTAAACGCTGGTTTGAGACAATTCAGCAGCGTCCAGCCGTACAGCGCGGTATGACAGTGCCCTAAGAAGTCAACAGGTAAAAAGCACAAGTAGCGGGAGGGTGGGCACTGCCCACCTATCTATTTTAAGAAGAAGCGATCGCTAATATTTTCAGCTAGTCACAAAAGCGTTATTAGGCGTTGCTGAATTAGGGTATGATGCGAGCGAGAATGCGAGAGGGGAGCCGAAAATGATTTCTTTGATTTTGATAGGGAATTGGAACATCTCCAAATCTGAGATAATGAATTAGTAATCGAATTGAA